>CAZOZE010000164.1:0-10971 GCA_964584215.1 uncultured Rhodobacterales bacterium | reverse complement strand
GACTTCGTGCTGCGCGACCGCGCGATGCAGGGGCTGGTCGGCTTGGCGCTGGCGACGTTCCTGTTCGCGGGCGGCGCGCTGATGTTCGGCGCGGCGCGCGACCATTGGCGGCTGGCGATGGCGGCGCCGCTGGCGCTGGCGGCGGCGGCCCTGGTTCTGGCGACGGCGGTGTTGTTCGTTTATCGCATGACCCGCATCATGCGCCCCGACGAGATGGTGGCGCGGCGCGGCGACGCCTTCGTGAAGGCGGTGCGCGCGCTGCCCGGCGCGCCCGGCGGCTGCGAGGCGGCGTCGGAAGACGGCGCGGCGATGCTGGCGCGCGCGCTGGGCGCTGGGCGCGCGTTATCCGTGACGGACGCGGGATATGTCGGGCGGACCGACCTTGGCGGGCTGGTGGCGCTGGCCTGCGCGCACGACGCGGTGATCGCGCTCGACGTGCGCCCCAACGACTATCTGACGCCCGGTCAGGCGTTCGGACGCGCGGCGGGCCTTGAAGCCGACTGCGACCCCGACGTCGCCGCGCTGTTGCAACTGACCGACCGGCGCGTTCCCGACGACGGCGCGATCTACGAGGCCCGGGCGCTGTCGGAGGCGGGGATGCGCGCGCTCTCGCCCGGCATCAACGATCCCGCCACCGCCATCGCCTGCCTCGACCGGCTGTTCGAAGGGATCATCCTCGCCGCCGCCGCCGCCCCCGCCCCTGTCGCGCTGACCGACGCGACCGGCGCTCCGCGCCTGCTGCGCCCGGCTTACGGCGTAGCGGAGATGCTGGCGCAGGCGGCGGCCCCGATCGCCCATCACGGCGCGGGCGACCCGATGGTGAACGACCGACTGCGCGCGCTGACGGCGCAGCTTCTGACCGCCTGTCGGCGCGCGCCGGATCGCGCCGCCGCGCGCGCCTTCGCCGCCGGTCTGGAGCGGTGACCCTCTTGCCGCAACAGGGGACTTGCGCCGCGACGCGATCCGGTATTGTCATGCAAACATGACGCTTTTTGCTCCTCCCGTCGCGGGCGCGCAGACGCACGGCCTCGCTATCGACTTTCCGCCCGAGCCGCTGATCGCACGGTCATCCGGCGCGCTATGGGCGCCGCGCCTGCGGCTGCTCGCGGCGGCGGATCTGCATCTGGGCAAGGCGGAGCGACTGGCGCGGCGCGGCGCCGGGCTGCTGCCGCCCTACGAGACGGCGGAGACGCTGGCGCGGCTGGAGGCGGAGATTTCGGCGCTGGCGCCCGAGGTGGTGATCTGCCTCGGCGACAGCTTTGACGACGACGCCGCGGCGACGGCGCTTGATCCGGCGGCGCGAGAGCGCATCAGGGCGATGGCGGAGGGGCGGGATTGGGTGTGGATCGCGGGCAATCACGATCCCGCAGCGCCCGACCTGCCAGGCGTGGCGGCGCCGGAGCATCGGGCAGGCGGGCTGATCTTGCGCCATACCGCCGCGCCGGTGACCGAGCCGGGCGAGATCAGCGGACACTATCACCCAAAGGCGACGCTGAGCCTGCGCGGCCGGCGCATCGCGCGGCGCTGCTTCCTGCACGACCGGCGCCGAGTGATCCTGCCCGCCTTCGGCGCTTATGTCGGCGGGCTGAACGCCGCCGACACGGCGTTCGATACGTTGTTGTCAGCCAACGCCTGGGCGCTGCTGCTGGGCGCGCGCGTCACCGCAGCGCCGCGCGCGGCGCTTGTGCCGCACGCCGCGCGATGACTCCGCCCGATCCAGACTACGCCGCCCGCGTGGCGCGCGGATTCAAGGCGCAGGGCTTCATGGCGCTGCTGGGCGCGGAGCTGATCTCGGTCGCGCCCGGCGTCGTCGAGATCGCCCTGCCGCTGCGCCCTGCGCTGTCGCAGCACCACGGATACGCCCACGCAGGCGCGACATGGGCGATCGCCGACACCGCCGCAGGCTTCGCCGCGCAAACGCTGATGGCGGCTGCGGACGGCGTGCTGACGGTGGAGGTCAAGATCAACCTGCTGTCGCCCGCGAAGGGCGCCCGCCTGATTGCGCGGGGCACGGTCGAGCGCGCCGGTCGGCGCCTGACCGTGGCGCGCGCCGACGTCGTCGCCGTGGCGGAGGACGGGCGCGAGTCGGCGGTGGCGCTGGCGTTGGGCACGTTCATGACGTTGCCGGGGCTGGCGGACGCGGATTGACGCTTGCGATCAGCGTGTTCTCAGCGGAACGTGACCCGGTGGGTCCAGCGCACACCGTCGCTCAGCGTCAAGGACACAAAGCCCATGATCTTCAGCATATCATAGAAGGTCGCTACGTCGGCCAGCTGTTTTTCCACGAAAAACGCCGTCTGGCGCGCAGGCGCGGAGAGTTGGGCCATGATCGCGCGGGCGCGAAACAGGCTGGCGAACACTTGATCGTCGAGGGCGACGATGATCACCTCCTCCGCCTCGGCGCCCTTTGCGAACATCACATAGCGCGGCGCGGAGGGCGCCTGAAGCTGCTGCTGAGTCACCTGGGTGACAAAGCCGATGCGCACCGCGCGGCTGGCGTCGGGCGTCGGCGCAAGCGTGCGCTCGAAAACCTCTGTCGAAGTGATCGGCGGATAATAATAGCCGACCCGCTCCTCCGCCGCCGCGTGGTGGCCGATGATCGCGAAGGCGCAGAAGGCGACGGCGAAAATGGGCAGGGCGCGCATGGAACGTTTCTCCGAAGGCATGATCACGCCCCGATGCTAGCCGGTGCGCAGCCGCGACGCGAGAGCAAGCATTTACGCGGACCGCGCTCAGGCGCTAGGCTGGTGAGATAACCTTTCGGAGAGCGAGGCCGTTGCGCACCATCCACACCGAAAAGCACCTGCTGCGCGCCGCGAAAACCGAGCTTTCGGATGGTGAACTTGTGACGCCGTTTGAACGCCCTGAGCGGGTGACGCATATCCTCGCGCGGATCGACGCCGTGGGTCTTGGGCCGGTCGAGCCGCCTGCGGCGCATGGCCTCGGCCCTGTCCGGCGGGTGCATCACGACGACTATCTCGACTTTCTCGCGACAGCGTGGGAGCGCTGGCGGGCCACAGGCGCCAAAGGTGAGGCGATCCCTACCGTCTGGCCGTCGCGCCGGATGCCGCGCTCTGGCGCCCCAAGGGCGATCGACGGCGCGCTGGGCTGGTATGCGCTTGCTGGAGAGACGTCGATTTCGGGCGGCACATGGGAGGCGGCGCAGGCTGCGGCCGACGTGGCGCTGACTGCGGCGGACATCGTGGCGCAAGGCGCGCGCGCCGCCTTCGCGCTCTGCCGCCCACCGGGCCACCACGCGGCGCAGGACATGTACGGGGGCTATTGCTTCCTCAACAACGCCGCCATCGCCGCACAACGCCTGCTCGATGGCGGCGCGCGGCGCGTTGCGGTGCTGGACGTGGACTTTCACCACGGCAACGGGACGCAGGCAATATTCTATGATCGCGCTGACGTGCTGTTTCTGTCGCTGCACGGCGATCCAGCGTTCGAGTTTCCGCACTTTCTCGGCGGCGCAGACGAGACCGGCGCGGGCGCAGGCGCAGGTTTCAACGCGAACTACCCCCTCGCGCCCGGAACCGGTTTCGCCGCATGGTCGGCCGCGCTTGAGCATGCCTGCGGTCGCATTGCGGCTTACGCCCCGGAGGCGATGGTGGTGTCGCTGGGGGTGGACACTTTCCGGGGCGACCCGATCAGCAGTTTCCAACTGGAAAGTGACGATTTCCGCACCTTCGGCGCGCGCCTTGCGCGGCTGAACCTGCCGACACTGTTCGTGATGGAGGGCGGCTACGCGGTGGCGGAGATCGGGTTGAACGCCGTCAACGTGCTGCAAGGCTTCGAGGGCGACTGAAACAGGGGGAAGCGGCCATGGCGCGCATCGCGACATTCGCGCAGCAAAAGGGCGGCGCAGGCAAGACCACGCTGTTGACGCAAGTGGCGGCGGCTTTCGTCGGCGAGGGGCGGCGCGTGGCGCTGATCGACCTCGATCCCCAGCGCAGCCTCGCAGGCTGGGCCGACGCCCGCGCCCGGGCCAAGGGCGGCGCGCTCGACTTCGCATTTTTCGAGAGCAGCGAATGGCGCGCAGGCTCCGACATCCGCCGCGCAGGCGCCGAAGCCGACGTGGTGCTGGTGGACTGCCCCGGCAACGCAGACGTGTTGCTGCGCAGCGCAATGCGAGAAGCCAATCTTGTGGTGATCCCGGCGCAACCTTCGGCCCCCGACGCCTGGGCGACGCGGGCCACGCTCAAGATGGCGGCCCGTGAAGGCGCCGACGCGCGCGTTGTCCTGAACCGCGTGCCCCCGCGCGGCGGCCTTGGCGAAACCGTCGAATCGATGCTGCGCGCGGACGGCGCCGACATCATGGCCGCCCGTATCGGCGCCCGCATCGCTTTCGCCACCGCCTTCATGGAGGGCCGCGGCGTCACCGAGAGCGACCGAAAGGGCAAGGCGGCGACGGAGATCGCCGCGCTGGCGTCCGAGATCGCGGCGGCGCTGGGCTGATCCGGCCCGATACGCTCAACAGCTTGGCACAATATCCTCGATATTCACGCTCGTGCGCACGATCTGGTCCATGGCGCGCGAGGGATTGGTGCAGCCTGCGTCGCCGACGACGCGCGCCGGAACCCCCGCGACCGTCTTGCATGGCGGCACATCGCTCAACACCACCGATCCTGCGGCGATGCGGCTGCACGCCCCGACCTTGATGTTGCCGAGGATCTTGGCGCCGGCGCCGATCAGCACGCCTGATCCGATCTTGGGATGCCTGTCGCCGTCTTCTTTTCCCGTCCCGCCAAGCGTGACCGAATGCAGCATCGACACGTCGTCGCCCACCACCGCCGTCTCACCAATCACGATACTGTGAGCATGGTCGATCATGATGCCTTTGCCGAGGCGCGCGGCGGGATGAATATCCACCGTGAATACCTCCGACATGCGCATCTGCATGTAGCGCGCGAGATCCTGCCTTCGCTCACGCCACAGCCAATGCGCGACGCGCTGCGCGGTAAGCGCCTGAAAGCCTTTGAAGAAAAGAACCGGTTCGATATAGCGGCAGCAGGCGGGGTCTCGCTCGCGCACCGCCACGATATCGGCGCGCGCCGCAGCGCCGATCGCGGCGTCGGAATCGAACGCCTCGCCGACGATCTCTCTCAAGACCATTTCGGAGAGATTGGCGTCGGCGAGTTTTTGCGCCAGGCGATAGCTGAGCGCATCCTCCAGCGTGTCGTGGTGCAGAATGACTGCGTGAATCAGGCTCGCGACCAGCGGCTCTGCTTTGGCCATCGCCGCGGCTTCGTCCCGGACTGTGCGCCAGACCGGGTCCATCGCCGTGATTCGCGCGATACGTGTTTGAGACATCCGCTTTCCTCCCGCCGTCCCTGAGAGGTATTGGGGTGTCGGCGCGAGAAAACAAGACGGGGCTGGCGATGACGGACGGGATCGACCTTGAGCGCACGCGACTCAAGCTGGAGGCGCGCTTGGCCGATATCTCGGCGCTCGCCGCCGCAAACGCCGAAAACCGCGCGACGGTCGAGCTCGATCAACAGAGCGTCGGGCGGCTCAGCCGCATCGACGCCATGCAGCAGCAATCGCTTGCGCAGGAAACCCATCGCCGCAGACTCGGAGAAGCGCAGCGCATCCGCGCCGCGCTCGCGCGGATCGACAAGAACGAGTTCGGCTGGTGTGTAAACTGCGGCGAGGAAGTGGGTGAGCGCCGTCTGGCGCTCGACCCGACCACAGCCCTTTGCATCGACTGCGCGAGATAAGGCGCGCTATTTGGCCACGAAGCGACCGCCTTCCCGGTTGGCGGGCCCGTCTTTGGCGTAACCGATATTGAGCGCCAGCGCCTCGACAAACTTGTAGAGCTTGCCGATGAACTCATCGTCGCGCGGCGTCGGCGTCAGTGCGGTGACCGTGGACGCGATGGCGATGATCGCAAACGCGAACTCGAAGAACCTTCCGATGAGCCCGCCGATCTGGGCAGGGTCGAATGCGAGAATATCCATAGTCATATGCTCCTTGTGAATTGATCAGAGTCGCGGGCGGGGCGCCGCGTCGGCGGCGCCCTTGCGCCCTTTTCGTCATGACGCCCGAGCGGCGTCATCAATCGGAACCGGGGCCATGCCGGCCCAGACCGAACACACGATCGCAGCCGCGCGCAAAAGCCGCCGCACGCTCACGGGGACGCCCCCGCTCCCGCGCGCGTCCTGCGCCAGCCGCCGCGCAGCGGCCGAAACCGAAGCCCCGCCACGAGCGCCCTCATTCATGGCGCGGGCGCGCTTGCGGATCGCCCACGCCAGCGCCAGCGCGCCACGATCGTCCGCCGCCAGCCGCGCGACGACCCGGCTTGCGGCGAGAATGTCCTCCAGCGTCGGAGTCGCCTCGCGCAACACACGGCGCGCGGCGGGGTCAGCGCGAAGTAGTGCACGCACAGCCGCACCGCGCCCGCCGCGAACGCGCCGCCCTCCGCCTCCAGCGTCAGCGGCGTCGGCGCGTAATAGGCGACCGGCGCGCCGGTCACGCCCTGCGCCCAGGCGTTCAGACCGACGCCGAGACCCGCGCCATAGCGATCGGCGCCGCCTGCGACGCCGAGCCGCCAGGTCGTGAGGCCCGGGCCGCTCAGCGGCGCGATCACGCGCGCGGTCACACCCAGCACCACCGCCTTGTCGGAGATCACCGGAACGGTGGTCGAAACCGGACCGGCGCTCAGCGCATGGTCGATCACCGCCGCGTGCAGCATGGTGGCGGCGCCCGCCTCGGTGGCGCCGAGGGCCGTGACCCATGCGGCGCCGTCGAACATCACCTCAAGCCGCTCATCCTCGATCCACAGCCGCCGTCCCTCCTGCGGCGCGGCGAAGGACCAGCCCAGATTGTCGGCGAAGGCGATCATTCCGTCGCGTCCCGCCCAGTCGCCGGTTGCGCCCGAGCTCACCAGATAGGCGTCGCCATCGACGAGCGCCGTCGGCGGCTTGGAACGCGCGCGGCTCAGCACGCCCGGCGCGCCCAGCGCATCGAGCCGCGTCAGCGCCGTGTTCATCGTCACATGCTTCTGCGCCTGTGCGCCGTCCAGCAGCGGCAGGGCGAGGCGTCGCGTTTCAGCCATCGATAATCATCCTTGTTTCCGGTCCTGCGCCAAAAATCGCCGAGACCTGCGCCACAGCCACGGTGACCGCCCCGGAGAGCGCGTCCTCCGCCCGCATCGCAGCGTCATAGAGCGCCGTCGGCGCGCCCGTTTCGAAGCTGCGCGCCACAGCGCCCGCTTGCATGACACGCACACGATAGCGCTCGCGCTCCTCGCCCAGCGGCGGCTCCACTGCGCCCCAGCCGTCGCCGCCGATGCGCGTCCGCCGCGTCCATCGCAGCCAGAAGCCGCCCGCGCCGTCAGGCGCCGCCGTCAGGTGCGCCGGTGCATAGGGGCGAAGGCCCGCCGCCGCTGGCGTCGCCACGACATCCCGGAAAGCGCCGTCGCCAGGCGGCAGATGCGCCGGACCGATGCGATAGCGCGTCTCCAGCCCGATCTCGTCCAGCCCGGTCTCCAGCCGCCCCAAGGCGCCGTCGAGCAGCACAAGGCGCGCCCCGGCGGGCGTCGGCGCGGCGATGAAGGCCTCGGTTCCCTCCTGGCCGCGCAGCAGCCGGTCGAGCAGGTATTCGCCCGGCCCCGTCAGTTCGGCGTCCGCAAACTGCAACACCTCCCAGACGCCCGGGGCGGCCTCGATGGCGGCGAGGTTCTCGCCCCGCAGCACGCTTTCCGTCTCACGCCCCGCCAGCGCTCCACCGAACAGCCGCACGCGCAGCCGCGCGCCGCCCATCCAGCGGTTCGGCGCGGCTGCGGGCAGGTCGTCGAGCAGAACCCCCATGGTCGCCGGACGCTCGATCAAACTCTCGAACACAAAGCTGTCAGGCCCGGTCGCGCGGTGGATCGCCACCGCCCCCGGCCATGGCCGCGCAAAGGCCGCCACATGCAGGCGCAGCGGCGCAGGGTCCGCGCCCAGCGCCGGCAGGTCCAGCGTCACGATCTCCACCGGCGCACGCAGCGGCAGCGGTGGCGGCGCGGCGCGCTGGCGCGGCGCGGTCGCAGAACGGCGGAGGCTGCGCTCCACGCGCCGCGCGCTCATCTCGCGGCGCCCGGCGTCCACGATGCGCTCGATCCGCCAGGGCCGCGCGCCCGGCGCGCCCGTCAGCGTCACCACATCGCCCGGCTCCAGCGCCAGATACGAGGGCGGCAGCGCAAATGTCGCCTCCTCTCCCGCCAGCGCGCCCTCCGCCAGCCAGCGGTCGGCGACGCGCTGCGCCACGTCCGACGCCATCACGATCCCCAGTTCCGCCGCATCGACCCGACGGGGCGCGCCCTCATCCGCCTGCGCCTCGGCCGCCGCCGCCTCATAGGCGCCATCCGCCCGCAGATAGCCTACGCGCACCGCCTGCGGCGTCTCCGTCGCCGGGCCGCGCGTCACGATCAGCGGCCCCGCCGCGCCATCGGCGTCGTCGCGCGCCGCCATTTCCGACAGCGCCAGCGCCGCCACCGGCGCCCCGCCACGCGGCGCGAAGCGCACCACGCCGCCGCTTTCGACCGCGTCAAAGCCATAGGCCAGCATCAGCGGCTGCAACGCCTGGCGCGCCGACTGCACGTTCTCCTGCGCGTAGCCGTCCACGGTGGCGTGCAGCAGTGAGACATCGACCGCGCGCAGCCCCGCCTCGGCGCAGATCTCCGCCACCACCTCCGCCAGCCCCGCCGCGCCCAGCCGCCCGGTGATCCAGTGGCCTAGCGCATGGTTGTCGCCGTCGGCCCATACGTTCAGCCGCTGCGGAAAATCAGGCCACGGCCGCAGGTCCCAGGTCCAGACGAAGCTGCGCGCCGTGTCGATCATCGGCTCGCCATAAACCGCCGAGACCGGATTGCGGCCAGGGTCGCGCCAGTATCCCAGCGCCGCCTGCAGAAAGCGGCGCTGCATGTGCTCGTCGCGGGCGCGGGTCGAGAAATAGGGCGCCGCATCCTCCGAGGACTTCGCATCAAGAAACACGTTCGGCTGATTGGCGCCCTTGTCCACCGCCGGACAGCCGATCTCGGTGAACCAGACCGGCTTGGACTGTGGAACCCATGCCGTCGGCGCCGCCGCGCGCACGCCGCCGGGGCGGTCGTGATGCGGCTGGCGCCACCACGACCGGATGTCCTTGTAGCGAAACACCCAGTGTTCGCCGTGCGCGCCGTCGGTGATCGGCGTGCGCCGCTGCGCCGCACGGTCGGCGGCGCTGGCGTAAAACCAGTCGAATCCCTCGCCGCCCTCGATATTGCCCTGCAGATAGGGCATCGAATGGATCGAGCCTGCGCCCGCGTCGCGATGATCGTCGCCGTCGCGCCAATCGGCGAGCGGCACGTAGTTGTCGATGCCGACAAAATCGACATTCGCATCGGCCCACAGCGGATCGAGATGAAAGAACAGATCGCCCGAGCCGTCGCCCGGCTGGTGGCCGAAATACTCCGACCAATCCGCCGCATAGCCGATCTTCACCCCCGGCCCCAGGATCGCCCGCGCATCCGCCGCCACCGCGCGCAGCGCCGCCACCGCCGGATAGACGCCCGCGCCCGACCGGATCCACGTCAGCCCGCGCAACTCCGAGCCGATGCAGAACGCCGACACACCCCCCGCCATCGCGCACAGATGGGCGTAGTGCAGGATGAACCGGCGCAGACCCCACTCAGGCGCGCCGACATAGCGCACGGTGTCGCCCTCGCGCACGAAGTCCGAAGCCCGCGCAGCCCCAAAGAAGGCCGCAACTTCGTCCGCCGCCGCCGCCGCGCCATCCGCGCTTCCCGGCGTCCCCGGCGCGGCGTCGAGCGTGATCCGCCCGCGCCACGGATAGGCGGGCTGTTCGCCCGGCGCATAAGGGTTCGGCTTGCCTGAGCCGGAGGCGATGTCCATCAGGATGAACGGGTAGAACATCACGTCCAGCCCGCGCCGCTTCAGGTCGGCGATGCTGTCAAGCACGCTGCGGTCCGATGGCGTGCCGCCGAACACCGGGCGCCCGTCGCGCCGACCCACCACCTTCGCCGCGTCGCGCGACAGCCCCGCCACGCGCCAGGCGCGCGGTTCGGTGGACTTTTCCGCCTCCTCCACCGCCGGCTCGATCCGGCAGCGCCCGCAGCGCAGATCATCGCCAAACCACGACACCACCAGCGAGGCGGCGCGGCACTGCGGCGCCTCCGCCTCAAGCTGATCCAGCGCCGCCAGCGCGTCGGCGCGCCCGTCCAGCGAGTTGACGTTCTCGCTCACCGAGGCGCCCGGCC
Organism: uncultured Rhodobacterales bacterium; assembly: GCA_964584215.1. Taxonomy (GTDB): domain Bacteria; phylum Pseudomonadota; class Alphaproteobacteria; order Rhodobacterales; family Rhodobacteraceae; genus Rubrimonas. The sequence continues at coordinate 731 of CAZOZE010000164.1, read as the reverse complement.
CCAGAACGCGGCGCACGGGTTCCGTCTCCAGCGCGAACTCGCCCGAGCCGGGCGCCAGCGCCACCGCCTCGATCAACCCGCCCAGCGGCGGCGCGAACTCGTCCGACAAGGCCGGGTCCGCCTGCGGCTCGCGGAACACCTCCACCGAAAACTGCGGCACGCGATTGCCGAAGTCGGCGAGGTCGAGATCCTCGAACACCAGATACGCCACGCCGCGATAGGCGGGCGCCGCGCCTGCGCCCTCAACCGCCTCGATCAGCGGATCGGGCGCCTGATCCTCGCCGCCGCGATGCAGCCGCACTTCGGCGCGGCTGGCGTCGAACGGCTTGCCGTCCGCCCAAATCCGCCCGATCCGCGCCACCGGCCCCTCGCACAAGGCCAGCGCAAGGCTGATCGCATAGCTGAAGCTGCGGGTGCGCGGCGCCGCGCCCTTGCCGCCGCCACCGCTGACCGTGCTGCGCTCGCGAAACCGGCTCGCCCAGATCACCTGACCTGACAGCCGCATCCGGCCATAGACGCGCGGGATCGCGGCGCCCTCGCGCGACCCCATCACCCGCACCTGTCCGATGCGCCCGCTCTCGAGCAACCGCGCGCCGCCGCCCAAGATCTTCTGATCGATCAGCCCGCCAGCGACCCCGCCCAGCGCGCGGCCCAGCACGGCGGCGCCCACGCCCGCCACGCCGCCGCCGACCGACGCGCCCAGCGCGCCGCCGACTGCGGCAAGAACCATC
>CAZOZE010000163.1:0-2543 GCA_964584215.1 uncultured Rhodobacterales bacterium | reverse complement strand
CTGATAGGGCTCGATATAGCTGGGGTGGTTGTGGCTCTCCATCTTGAACACCACCGCCTGTTTGACGCCGTGCTCATTGGCGCCGATGTCCACCACGCCCGCGTTCTCGCCCGGTCCGCAGATCACCTGCGGCCCTTCGGTCGGCAGGGTGCGCAACCATTTCTTCGAGGATTTGTAGGAGCAATGCTCGTTCCACATCGCCGAGAAAATGCCCAACTCGGTATAGCTTGGCGCACGGCCGAGAATATCGAGGATGCGGGCGTATTCGTCCGCCTTCAGGCCCAGATCGGCGGCGAGCGATTGCGTGACGACCGGCTCGGGCGCGGGATCGGGGCTGCTGGCGGTCATGGGCGGCGCATCCTGCTGGGGGCGGCGGGCGAAACAGATCACGCGCCGGAATCGCTTGGCGACGCGGTGGTGTCAAGCGGGGCATGAGACGTTGCGCTCAACCGCAAAGTGTATAGATACGCCCGATGTCGCTTGTTGGCGCTGCGCGCGCCGGGATCGGGAGGGCGACCATGACAGCGACGCCAGCGATCCAGCGCATCGCGACGCCCGAAGACCTCGAGCGCCTGACCTTCACCGACGGCGTCGCGGCGGTGATGGCGCCGGTCGCCATGCTCGACCACATCAGCTTCAAGAACGACCAACGCGAGGACAGCCCCCGCCTCGCGCGGCTTGAGCGGTCGATCATGCAGCGCGGATACGTGCCGCTGGACCCGATCATCGCGCGCATTGGCCAGAAGGGGAAATGGGTGGTGGTGGACGGCGGCCACCGCCTGACCGCCGCGCGGCGGATCAGCGGTTCGTGGTGGCGCAACCTGTTCTCAAACAAGGTGGGCGATCTGTATTTCCTGTTGTTCACCGGCCCGCGCAGCTGGTCGAAGGTGCGCGCTCTGGCGCCCGAGGCGACGCTGCCCGAGACGGCGCCCGCCCACCCGGACGACGACGCCGACGCCGACGAAGCGCCCGACGCCTGTCAGAGCCGCGTATAGCGCGCGCGGGCGCCGCGCTCGATGGCGGCGGCGGTCAGGCGGCCCACGCCGAGACGGTGGCGCATGATCTCCAGCAGCCGCAGCTCCTCGATCGCCGCCGCGCCGTCGGACGCCGCCACGTCGCAGGCCAGCGCATAGGCGGTGGCGCGCAGCCGGTCGGGCAGCACCTCGTCGAGCAGCGTCATCAACTGCTCGATGCCGTCCTCCTCGGCCAGCATCTGCACCACCACGTCGCTGATCTGGCCGAAACGCCCCTCGGGAAAGCCGTGGAACACCGGCAGCAGCGCGACGATCCCGGCCACCGTGTCGCGCTCGGCGTCGGTCATGTTGGCGTCGGCTGCGGCGGTGACCACCATGGCGGCGACGAGCGCATCCTGCTCGGTGAACGGGGCGGACATGGCGGTTCCTCGGAAGGGGCGATCTGCGCGCGACATTATTGACCGCCCCGCCTGGCGGCAATACGGATGCGCGCGACCATCCGGCGCGCGTCCCGCGCCCGTCCAAGGAGCACCCCGACATGACAACCCTGCGCGCGCTTGCGGAGACCGCCAAGGCCTGGCCCTTCGAGGAGGCGCGCAAGCTGCTGAAACGTCTCGGCGGCAAGGACCCGGCCAAGGGATATGTGCTGTTCGAGACCGGCTACGGCCCCTCCGGCCTGCCGCATATCGGCACCTTCGGCGAGGTGGCGCGCACCACCATGGTGCGCCGCGCCTTCGAGACGCTGTGCGACATCCCCACGCGGATGTTCTGCTTTTCCGACGATCTCGACGGCCTGCGCAAGGTTCCGACCAACGTGCCCAATCAGCCGATGCTGGCCGAGGATCTCAACCTGCCGCTGACCGTGGTGCGCGACCCGTTCGGCAAGTTTCCCAGCTTCGGCCACCACAACAACGCGATGCTGCGCGATTTTCTCGACCGCTTCGGCTTCGACTACGAATTCCGCTCCGCGACCGAGGTCTATCGCTCCGGCGCCTTCGATGCGATGCTGCTGCGCGCGCTGGAGCGCTATGACGAGATCATGGCGATCATGCTGCCGACGCTCGGCGGCGTGAACGAGGAGCGGCCCGACAGCTATTCGCCGTTCCTGCCGATCAGCCCCAAGACCGGCCATGTGCTCCAGACGCCGACGCTTTCGCGCGACGTGAAGAAGGGCACGATCACCTACCGCGAGCCCGACGGCGAGGTGGTCGAGGTTCCGGTCACCGGCGGACATTGCAAGCTGCAATGGAAGCCCGACTGGGCGATGCGCTGGGCGGCGCTGGGGGTGGATTACGAGATGTTCGGCAAGGATCTGATCCCCTCGGCCGAACTGGCGGGCAAGATCTGCCGCGCGCTGGGCGAGCCTGCGCCGCAGCTGTTCCAGTATGAGCTGTTTCTCGACGGCGAGGGCAGGAAGATCAGCAAGTCCAAGGGCAACGGCATCGCGGTCGAGGAATGGCTGCGCTACGCCAGCCCGGAATCGCTGTCGCTGTTCATGTATCTCAAGCCGCGCACCGCCAAGCGGCTGCACTGGGACGTGATCCCCAAGACGGTGGACGACTACGACCA
>CAZOZE010000162.1:0-8775 GCA_964584215.1 uncultured Rhodobacterales bacterium | reverse complement strand
CGCCGCGCGCGCCAGCGCCAGAACGCCGTCGCTCACCAGCCGGTCGTGGATAACGACGTCGGCGGCTTCGATCAGCGCGCGCGCTTTCAGCGTCAGCAGCGCCGGATCGCCGGGACCGGCCCCGACCAGCGCAACCTGAGGCGCTGCGACAGGCGCGGGCGGCGTGGGGCGGAGAGCGGTTTCCATGGCGCGGTTCCTCGCGGCTTCGGACGCCCAGTTTCTAGAATATTTTCCTTTTGAAGGGTATATCATCTGAAAAATAAGGAATAATATCCGCATCTGGCGACGTTTCAAGATCGAATTCCGGAGAATCCCATGGCCAAGCGAAAACCCGCCGCGCTCGACGCGCTCGACAGGAATATCCTCGCCGCGCTGCAACAGGACGCCACGCTGTCGCTCGATGAGCTGGCGACGCGGCTGGGCGCCTCGAAGACGCCGGTCTGGAACCGGATCCGCAAGCTGCGCGCCGCAGGCGTGATCGCGCGCGAGGTGGCGATTCTCGACCCCGAGGCGGTGGGCCTGCACGCCTGCTTCTTCGTGCTGGTGCGCACCGCGCAACATGAGCCGGGCTGGCTGGAGCGGTTCGTGACCGCCGTGCGCGCGATGCCCGAGATCGTGTCGGCGCACCGGCTGGCGGGCGAGATCGACTATATCCTGCAGGTGCGCGTGCCCGATGCGCGCGCCTACGACGCCTTCTATCGTCGGCTGATCGCGCAGGTGAGCATCTTCAACGTCACCTCGCTGTTGTCGATGGAGGAGATCAAGGCGACCACCGTGCTGGCGCTGCCGGAGGGGTGAGCCGTGGCGCGGCGGCGGGCGCAAATGCTGTTGCGCGGTCGCGCGCCGTCGTTTAGACGAACGCGGCGAGGCCCCAATAGCTCAGTTGGTAGAGCACCTGTTTCGTAAATAGGTGGTCGGCGGTTCGAGTCCGTCTTGGGGCACCATTTTCTTGCGCCCGGCGCAGCGCCTTCGCAAGCCGGTGTGGCGCGCTTGCGGCGGGACGGCGAAGCGCGGAACGGTCGATCACACCCAGCCCATGCGATGCAGCGGTTTCGCCTGCGCCAAGTGTATGCGCGCCGCCACCGGAGTTTCAGAGTGCTCCGCGCCGTCGAAAGGACGGGGCGCGGCTGGCGATGCCGTTGTCAAAACGCGCTGTCGGCGCCGGATCCGGCGCCGCTCGCCGGAGCCTGGTCGCGCTGTGCGCTTAGCGGGCGGGCGCCGCCTCACGCACCGCTTCCTCCGCCGCTTCGACGTCGAGCCGGTCCTCTTCGGCGCGGTCGGCCTGCGCGTCTTCGTCGCCCACCATCAGCGGCAGCATGGCGGCGCCGACCGCTTCGGGCGCCTCCGCCGTCTCGCGCCAGCTCAGGGTGTCGAAGCCGCCGCAGGAGGGGCAGGCCGCCGACCAGACGCCGGGGGCGGCGGCGCAGCGCTCGCATACCCAGTGCGCGCCGCGCGGCGCGGTGACGGCGCGCGCCAGATAGCCGCGCACCACGCTGTCGTCGGCGCCCTCGCCGCGCTCGATCGCCGCCATCAGCGCCAGCGAGCGGTGGGTGGGCTTGACCGAGGGCAGATCGCCCAGCGCCTTGCGCGCGCCGCTCCAGTCGGCGTCGCCGATCGCCAGCTCGGCGGCGAGGAATTTCGACTCCTCATGATCGGGATTGGCCGCGATCAGGTCCCGGAAGCGCCGCCGCCGCTGGGTCTGGGTCTCATCGGGGGCGATCTCGGCGAAGGCCTGCGCCAGTTCGGGTTGCGGGGCCTGGCGCCACGCCTCCTTGATCATCTTCGCCGCGCGGGCGACGTCGCCCTCGGCGATGTGCAGCCGGGCGGCAAACACGGCGGCGGGGGCCAGCCCCGGCGCCGCGCGCACGGCGGCGTCCGCCGCCAGCCGCGCGCCGCGCGCGTCGCCCTTCTCCTGCGCCGCGCGCGCCAGTTCAAGGTCGATCACCGCTTCGCGCCGCGCCGAGACGTCCTTTGGCAGCGTCTTGCTCTTGGTCAGCGCGGCGAGGGTGCGGTGCGCGCCCTCCCAGTTGGCGCCCTGAACCTGAAGGTCGAACAGCGTCTGCTGCACGCCGGGGTCGCGCGGGCGGATCGAATAGGCGTGCTCGGCGAATTTCAGCGCCCGCTCGGTCTCGCCATGCTTCACCGCCTGCGCCAGCAGCCCCTTGACGCCGACGATGGCGGTTGGCGGCTCCTTGGCCAGCGCGCGATAGTGGCGCCTTGCCTCGGCGGCGTCGCCGCGCGCCTCGGCGATCTGCGCGCTCAACAGGTCGGTGAGGTCGCGGTTGCCCAGCAGGCGGCGCGCCTTGCGCGCGCTCACGGCGGCGGCGCCGGTGTCGCCCTCGGCCAGCGCGACGAGGCCCTGCGACAGCGCGGCGAAGCCGCGCCGCTCCCGCGCGCGGCTCCAGTAGCGCGACAGCGCGGTTTCATCGCCGAGCGAGAAACGCAGCAGCGCCAGCGCCAGCCCCGCCAGCTTGTAGAGCGCGAACAGCGCGACGGCGGCGACCAGCACCACGCCCGCGAACTCCATCAGCGACAGCGGCGGATATTCGTAGCCGCGCCAGACGATCGACACCGACCCGGCGGTGTCCACCAGCAGGCCCGCGCCGAACGCGACCGCCGCGACCACCGCGACGAAAATGACGACGCGCAGAATCAGCCAGATCATTTCTTCGTTCCCTCTTCCCGGTCGTTCCGGCCGCGTCCTTAAAGGGCGTCAACCTCGGCGCGCCACGCCGCGAGCGCCGCATCCGCTTCGCCGCGCAAGCGCGCGCCGGCCGTCCAGTCCGCCATCGCCGCCTGCGCCTCGGGGGGCAGGGCGGCGAGTTCGTCGAGCGCGGCGCTGAAATTCCCCGCCTCCACGGCGGCGCGCGCGCGGCTCAGCACCGCCTGCGGATCGTCGCCCGCGATGGCGGCGACCGGCAGGCCGGTGATCCGCGCCTCGACGCGCGCCAGCACCCCCGACAGCAGCCCCGCGTCGGCGGCTTTCGTCGCCACGGCGGCGTTCAGCGCCGCATAGGCGGCGTCGTCGAACGACGCCGCCAGCGCCTCCAGCGTCGGCGCGCCGGTCGCGGCGGCGGCGCTGAGCGCGTCTGGCGGCGGCGTGTCCGCCACGCCCGCCGCCTGATCGAGCGCGCTTGCGAACGGTGCGCCGGTCATCATGGCGCGCTCGACCGTGGTCATGGCCAGCGCCAGCGTGGCGGCCTTCTTGGCGTTCGCGGTCTCCGCAAGGCCCGTCTCCAGCGCGGCGAGGCGCGCGTCAACGTCGGCGACCTGGCCGCCCATGTCACCGACCTGGCCACCCATGTCGGCGAGCGCCGGATCGAGCGCGGCGATGCGCGCCGCCAGCGACGCGGCCTCCGCCGCCTGCGCGTCGATCCGCGCGGCCAGCGCGTCGGCGCGCGCGGTCAGCGTCGCGCGCATTTCGGCGAGCGCGGCGGGTGATACGCCCTGCGCCGCCCCGCCCGATCCCGCCCCGTCCGATCCCGCATCCGCAGGCAGGGCGGCCAGTTCGGCGCGCAGCGCCGTCAGCGCCGCCTCGACGTCGCCGACGCGCCCGGCGAGCGCAGGATCGCCTGCGCCGCCCGCAGCCGCCGGCGCGGAGTCGATCCGCGCGGCAAGATCGGCCACGGTCGCGTCGATCTGCGCCAGCCGGTCGCCCGCCCCGCTTGCGGCCGTCAGCGCGGCGGCGGCGCGCTGGTCCGCCGCGTCGAGCGCACCTTTCAGCGCGGCGACGTCAGCCTCCAGCGCGGCGAGCGCATCCGCGCCGCCGCCGACGGGGGTGAGATAAGCGGCGAGATCGGGGGGCAGCATCGGGGCCAGCCTGGGGCCCCCCCAGATCGCGAGCGCGGCGCCAGCGATCAGCAGCACCAGCGCGGCGAGCGCCTTCGAGGCGAATCCGCCGGATTTCGCCTCGGCAGGCGCCGGTTGCGCGGTCTGAGCGGGGGGCGGCGCGGCGGCGTCCGCTTCGCCCGGCTGCGCTTCGGCGCGGGCGGCGTCGGCCGCCGCGTCGGCCGCAGCCGCGCCGGTATCGACAGGATCGGGATCGCGCGACCAATCGTCGCCGTCGCGCCCGGTCTCGGGTTCCGGCGCGGCGTCGTCGCGCTGAGCGGACGCCTCCGCCGCCGCGTCCGAATCATGCGGATCGTCGGACGGCGCGCGGTCTTCGAGGGAGGTTTCGGCCTCGGCGTCAGACTTTCGTTGCGCGGGCACGACCGGATCGGCGTCTGACGGCGCGTCTTGCGCAGGCGCTGCGGGGGGCGCGGCGGTCTCGTCTTCGGGTTTTCTCTCGCCGCTCATCGCTCATCCTCCCAAGGTCGCGCAGACGCAGGTTAATCGCTGGCGCGGCGCGCACCAAGGCTTAGATCGTCGCGCCTTCACGGTCGTGCATCCGCGATGGCGCGCAGCATCGCCGGGCCGTCGGGGCGCGCTGCGGTCAGCAGGCGTCCAAATCCCAGCCCGCGCAGCGGCGCGGCGGCGGCGGCGCTGATCGCCACGGCGGCGCAGGCGCCCAGCCCCGCGCGCCACGGCGCGGCGAATCTCGCGAAAATCTGCGCGGTGCGCGGCGAATAGAACGCCGCCGCCGCCACGGCGCCCGCCGCCAGCGCGGCTGCGATCTTTGGCGGCGCCGCGCTGGCTTGCCGCGCGGCGTAGACCACGCTCTCGCGCACCGTGAAGCCTGCGGCGCGCAGCGCGCCCGCGAGGTCGGCGGCCACTGTCTCGCCGCGCGCGAAGATCACCGCGCCGTCGCCGGGGCTGAGCGCGCCGAGCGCCAGCGCCAACAGCGCCGCCGCGTCGCCGCCAGCGTCGCGCACGTCTGCAAAACCCGCCTCCCGCGCCGCGCGCGCGGTCGCCGCGCCGACACAGAGCGCCGGGATCGGCGCCGGGTGCGCGCGCCGCGCGGCGTTGGCGGAGGAAAAGATCACCGCCTGCGCGCCGCCGAGCTCGGGCGCGGCGCCGGTGGTCTCGATCGCGATCAGCGGCCAGATCAGCGGGCGCCAGCCGAGCGGTGCGAGGGTCTGCGCCAGCGCCGTCGACTCGGCTTGCGGCCGGGTCAGCAGGATCGCAGGCGCGCTCACGCCTCGAAAAAGCCCGCCCCGCCGCGCGCGCGCAACTCCGCCGCTGCGTCGGCGCCCATGGCGGCGCCGTCCGAGGCCGGACCGCGCCGCTCGGTCGCCAGCCGCTCCGAGCCGTCGGGGCGCACGATCTCGGCGCGCAGCCACAGCGCGCCGTCCTGAAGCACCGCCAGCCCGCCGATCGGCGTGCGGCAGGAGCCGTCGAGCCCCGCCAGCAGCGCGCGCTCGGCGGCCAGCCGCGCGGCGGTGGGCGCGCAGGCGATGGGCGCAAGCAGCGCACGGGTGGCGGCGGCGTCGTCGCGGGTCTCGATGCCGATGGCGCCTTGCGCGACGGCGGGCAGCATCACCTCCGGCTCGATCGGCGCGCGCACCGCCGCGCCCAGCCCCAGCCGCCGCAGGCCGGCGCAGGCGAGAAATGTCGCCTCGGCAACGCCGTCGTCGAGCTTTTTCATCCGGGTCTGCACGTTGCCGCGAAACTCGACCACGTTGAGATCCGGCCGCCTGTGCAAGAGTTGCGCCCGGCGCCTGAGCGACGAGGTGCCGACCACCGCGCCCTGCGGCAGCGCGGCGACGCTGGCGTGATGCGGCGACACGAAGGCGTCGCGCACGTCCTCGCGCGGCAGATAGGCGGCCATGCTCAGCCCTTCGGGAAGCACGGTTGGCATGTCCTTCATCGAGTGCACCGCGAGGTGGATGGTCCCCGCCAGCAGCGCCTCCTCGATCTCTTTCGTGAACAGGCCCTTGCCGCCGATCTCCGAGAGCGCGCGGTCGAGCACGCGGTCGCCGGTGGTCTTGATGACGACGATCTCGAACGCCGCCTGCGGCAGGCCGTGGGCGGCCATCAGCCGGTCACGGGTCTCATGCGCCTGCGCCAGCGCCAGGGCGGAGCCTCGGGTGCCGATGCGCAGCGGCGTCTCGGGGGTGATTTGCATGGTCATGCTCCAAGGTGCTACCCGCGAGCGCCGGGCCGCGCAAGGCGGCGGAAAGGGTTATGGCCGTGGTCGCGACGCTGACGGTGCTTGGGCTGGAATCGAGCTGCGACGACACCGCCGCCGCCGTGGTGCGCGCGCAGGTCGCAGACGGCGCCGCGCGGGCGCCCGGCGCGATCCTCGCCTCGGTGGTCTGGGGGCAGAACGCGCTGCACGCCGATTTCGGAGGCGTCGTGCCCGAAATCGCGGCGCGCGCGCACGCCGAGCGGCTGGATCATTGCGTCGAGGCGGCGCTGGCGCAGGCGGGGCTGACGCTGGGCGGCATCGACGCGGTGGCCGCCACAGCCGGGCCGGGGCTGATCGGCGGGGTGCTGTCGGGGGTGATGGTCGCCAAGGGCATCGCCTTCGGCGCCGGGCTGCCGTTTCTCGGCGTCAACCATCTTGAGGGCCACGCGCTGACGCCGCGCCTCAGCGACGGGCTGGACTGGCCCTATCTGTTGCTGCTGGTCTCGGGTGGGCATTGCCAGCTGCTCGCCATCGACGGGCTTGGCGCCTACACGCGGCTCGGCGGCTCGATCGACGACGCGCCGGGCGAGGCGTTCGACAAGGTGGCCAAGCACCTGGGCCTGGGCTTTCCCGGCGGGCCGGAGGTGGAGCGCGCGGCGGCGGCGGGCGACCCCGCGCGCTTCGCCTTTCCGCGCCCGCTGCTCGACCGGGCGGGCTGCGACATGAGCTTTTCCGGCCTCAAGACCGCCGTGCGCCGGGCGTCGGATGCGCTGGCCGCCGCGCAGGGCGGCTTGCATCCGGGCGACGTGGCCGATCTTTGCGCCGGGTTTCAGGCGGCGGTGGCCGACGTGCTGGCGGAAAAGACCGCGCGCGCCATGACGCGGTTTAAAACGGCGCGACCCGATGTCGCAGCGCCTGCGCTGGCGGTGGCGGGCGGCGTCGCCGCCAACGGCGCGGTGCGCGCGGCGCTTATGGCGCGGGCGGCGGCGCAGGGCTTCGCCTTTGTCGCGCCGCCCCTGAAACTCTGCACCGACAACGCCGCGATGATCGCCTGGGCGGGGCTGGAGCGGCGCGCGCGGGGGGAGCGCTCCGGCCTCGATCTCGCCGCGCGGCCGCGCTGGCCGCTGGACGAGACCGCCGCGCCCATGCTGGGATCAGGCCGCAAGGGCGCCAAGGCGTGAATGAGGGGAAAACGATGCTTTATCTGGTGATCTGCCGCGACCGGCCCGAGGCCGCAGGCGTGCGCGCCGCCACCCGCGACGCGCATCTGGCGTATCTCAAGCAGACCGGCGTGGTGACGCTGGCCGGGCCGCTGATGGACGACGCGGACGCCATGAACGGCTCGCTGCTGGTGATCGACGTGGCAGATCGCGCGGCGGCGGAGGCGTTCGCGGCGGGCGACCCCTATGCGGCGGCGGGGCTGTTCGCCTCGGTCGAGATTGTGGCGTGGAAGCGCGTTCTGGGATAGATCGACACTGCTGCACGATTTCATCGACAGGGAAGAACGAGAACCATGGGTTTGCTGAATTTTCTGAAGTCCGCCGGCAAGTCGATCTTTGGCGGCGACGCCGCTGCGGCCGAGCCGGAGAAGCTGAAGGCCGAGATCGCGGCGGCGGGCGGCGATCCGTCGAAGTTCGAGGTCGTGGTGGATGGCGACACCGTGAAGCTGACCGGCGCCGCCGCCAGTCAGGAGGAGCGTGAGCGCGCGATTCTCGCCATCGGCAACGTCGCGGGCGTGGCGACGGTGGAGGACGCCGTGACGGTCGCGGCGCCGGCGCCTGAGTCGGTGTTTCACACCGTGGTCAAGGGCGACACGCTGTCGGCCATCGCCAAAAAGCACTACGGCGACGCCAACAAGTATCAGAAGATCTTCGAGGCGAACACGCCGATGCTGTCGCATCCCGACAAGATCTATCCCGGTCAGGTGCTGCGCATCCCGCAATAAAGCAACAGTATAACGCCCTTCCGGCGTCGGCTTTCGGGAGCATCCGCCGCAATGACGGGCGAAAGTCGGCTGGGCGTGGTGCTGGCGCTGGGAACGGCGCAGACGCTGGCGTGGGGATCGACCTATTATCTGCCCGCGATCCTTGCGGTGCCGATGGCGCGTGACATGGGCGTCTCGACCACATGGATTTTCGGCGCCTTCTCGGTGGCGCTGGTGGTCTCGGCGCTGCTGGGGCCGTGGGCGGGGCGGCGGATCGACCTGTTCGGCGGGCGGGCGATGCTGCTGGCCTCCAGCATCGCCTTCGCCGCCGGGCTCGCGCTGCTGGGGCTGGCGCAGAGTCCGGCGACGCTGGCGCTCGGCTGGCTGGTGATCGGGCTGGGGATGGGCGTCGGGCTTTACGAGGCGGCGTTCGCCAGCCTGGTGACGCTCTATGGTCGCGACGCGCGCGGGCCGATCACCGGCGTCACGCTGATCGCGGGGCTGGCGAGCACGATCTGCTGGCCGGTCACCGCGCTGATCGACGCGGAGGCGGGCTGGCGCGCGGCGTGCTTTTTCTGGGCGGCGGCGCATCTGGCTCTGGGGCTGCCGCTGAACCTGCTGGCCACGCCGCGCCCGACGACGCCGCCGGCGGCGCCTTTCGGCCCGACCGCGCCGCCCGAGGTGGCCCCGCCCGATCCCGATTCGCCGCCGCAGGCCGGGCGCGCCATGGCGCTGATGGCGTTCGCCTTTGCGGTGACGTGGTTCGTCAGCACCGCGATGGCGGCGCATCTGCCGCGGCTGTTGCAGGAGGCGGGCGCCGCGCCTGCGGCGGCGCTGCTGGCCG
>CAZOZE010000161.1:0-11646 GCA_964584215.1 uncultured Rhodobacterales bacterium | reverse complement strand
CGCAACCAGCGTTCTCATGGCGATCACGATAGCGCAACATGGGCCTGCGCGCGAGCGTGCTGAGCGCGCCGCTTGACCGCGCGGCCCGCGCAGGCGAAAGACCGCGCCCATGATCCCCGATGACAAAGTGCAGGCGCTGATAGCGCGGTTCGAGTTCCTTGAGGCGAAGCTCTCTGCCGGGGGCGGCGGCGCCGATTTCATCCGTCTGTCGCGCGAATACGCGCAGTTGCGGCCAGTGATCGCGCAGGTGCAGGCGTGGCGGCGGCTGAACGCCGACATCGCCGGCGCCGAGGCGCTGCTGGCCGACCCCGAGATGCGCGCGCTGGCGCAGGAGGAGCTTTCGCGGCTGCGCGACCAGCTTCCGGCGGCGGAGCACGCCGTCATGCTGGCGCTGATCCCGCGCGACGAGGCCGACGCGCGGCCCGCGATCCTCGAGATCCGCGCCGGGACCGGCGGCGATGAGGCGGCGCTGTTCGCGGGCGATCTGTTCCGCATGTATTGCCGCTACGCGGAAGCGAAGGGCTGGCGCGTCGACCTGCTCGACGAAAGCCCCGCCGAGCTGGGCGGCTATCGCGAAGTGGTGGCGGCGGTGCGCGGCGAGGGCGTGTTTGCGCGGCTGAAGTTCGAATCGGGCGTCCACCGGGTGCAGCGCGTGCCCGCCACCGAGGCGCAGGGCCGCATCCACACCTCCGCCGCCACCGTAGCCGTGCTGCCCGAGGCGGAGTCGGTGGACGTAGAGATCCGCCCCGAGGACATCCGCATCGACACCATGCGCGCCAGCGGCGCGGGTGGCCAGCACGTCAACACCACCGACAGCGCGGTGCGCATCACCCATCTGCCGAGCGGCATCGTGGTGACGTCGGCCGAGAAGTCGCAGCACCAGAACCGCGCCCGCGCTATGGACGTGCTGCGCGCGCGGCTGTTCGATCAGGCCCGCCGCACGGCCGACGACGCCCGCGCCGCCGAGCGCAAGGGGCAGGTCGGCTCCGGCGACCGCTCCGAGCGCATTCGCACCTACAACTTCCCGCAAGGCCGCATGACCGATCACCGCATCAACCTCACCCTCTACCGGCTCGACCAGATCATGCAGGGCGATCTCGACGAGGTGACCGACGCGCTGGCGGCGGCGGATCAGGCGGCGCGGCTGGCCGAGATGGAGGCGTGAGCGGACAAGCCACCCGCGCGGCGGCGTTGCGCGCCGCGACCGCCCGGCTGGCGGCGGCGGGGGTGGCGGGCGCGGCGCGCGACGCGCGGCTGCTGATGCGGCACGCAAGCGGGCTGGAGGCCGCCGCCCTGTCCGCCGCGCTCGGCGCGCCGATGGCGCCGGATGAGGCGGCGCTGTTCTACGCCTGTGTGGCGCGCCGCGCCGCCCGGGCGCCGCTCAGCCACATCACCGGCGCGCGGGAATTCTGGGGGCGCCGCTTTGCGGTGAGCGCGGCGGCGCTCGACCCGAGGCCCGAGACCGAGGTCCTCGTCGGCTGGGCGCTGGAGGAGGCCGCGCCCGCGCAGGCGCTGGATCTCGGCGTCGGCTCCGGCTGCATCCTGCTCAGCCTGCTGGCGGCGTGGCCGCAGGCGCAGGGGCTGGGCGTGGACGCCAGCGCGGCGGCGCTGGAGCTGGCGCGCGCCAACGCCGCCGCGCTGGGGCTTGGCGCGCGGGCGCGCTTTGCGCAGGGCGACTGGCTGCGCGGCGTCGCGGGGCGTTTCGGCGTCATCGTCGCCAACCCGCCCTATCTGACCGCCGCCGAGATGGCGGCGCTGCCGCCCGAAGTGCGCGCCGAGCCTGCGCTGGCGCTCGACGGCGGCCCGGACGGTCTTTGCGCCTACCGCGCCATCGCCGCCGGGCTGGCCGACGCGCTGGCGCCCGGCGGCGCCGCGTTCTTCGAGGTCGGCGCCGGGCAGGCGCAGGACGTGGCCGCGATCCTTGCGCGAACCGCCTTGGGGCCGGTGGAGACCCGCGCCGATCTGGACGGGCGGGCGCGCGTGCTGCGGCTGAGACGCGACGCCGGGCCGCGCGATTAGCAGTTGTCAGTGCGCCACGGTGGGGTATAAGGACGTCAGGACAGCGGGTGCGTGCGGGGGCGCGCACCGAGGGAACGCTGGCGCGCGATCCAGTCGCGAAATCGGGCATTCAGGGCGGACGGCGCGGCGCATTGACGCCGACCCGCGCCTTGAGACACGCGCCCGGCCGACCCTCGGGCAAAAGGTGAACCGACAGTGCAGATGAGACCACCCAACAAGAACCGCAACAACCGCAACAAGAGCGGTCGCAAGCCCATGGGCAATGTCTCCAGCCGCGTTTACGAAAGCGCAGGGCCGGAGGGCAAGGTACGCGGCACCCCGCAGCAGATCATCGAGAAATACCTCAACATGGCGCGCGACGCCCAGACTTCGGGCGACCGGGTGATGTCGGAGAACTTCCTCCAGCACGCCGAGCATTACATCCGCCTGCTCAGCGCCGCGCAACAGGCGCAGGAGGAACGCCGGGCGCTGCAACAGGGCGGCGGTCCGCGCGAGGGCGACGACGCCGGGCGCGACGACGACGATTTCGACGGTTACGCAGACCGTTTCACCCAGCCGGAGCGCACGGTCCAGAGCCACGACGAGCGCCCGGCGCATCAGACCAACGGCGCTTCGCATAACCGCGACCCGCGCGATCAGGAGCGCCCGCGCCGCGAGCCGGGGCAGGAGCGTCAGCGCGACGCCCGCGATCAGGACAGGCCCCGCCGCGAAGGCGGCGACGATCGAAAGAGTCGCGAAGGCGGCGACGAGCGCAGAAGTCGCGAAGGCGGCGACGATCGAAAGAGCCGCGAAGGCGGCGACGCGCGCAGGGGTCGCGAAGGCGGCGAGGAACGCGCCCGCCGCGACCGCACAGCGGATCAGCCGCAGCGCGAGGAGGCCGCGCAGCGCGCCGCCCCGGCGCCGCACACCTCTGAGGCGCTCGACACCATCGACACCATCGACGACGCCGCGCTTGGGCCGGTCGCGACGCCGGAAAACGCCGCGCGGCTGGGCGCCGGTTCCGAACCCGCCGCGCCGACGCGCGACGCGGCCGTGACCGCCGCGCCCGCCGAGGCCGCAGTGGAAGGCGCCGCAGGGGAAGTCGCGGCAGGGGAAGTCGCGGCCAAACCCGCGCCGCGCAGGCGGCGCCGGCGCGTCGCGGACGCGGAGCCTGCGCCCGATCAGGCCACCCCCGATCAGGCCGCGCCCGATCAGGCTACGGCGGACTGATCCTTCGCGGCGAAGGCGCGCGCCAGCGCGCAGAACGCCTCGACGCTCAGGGTTTCGGCGCGGGCGGTCGGCGCCACGCCCGCCGCCGCCAGCAGCGGCGCCGGGTCCACCCCTAGGGTCTTGAGCGCCTGGCGCAGCATCTTGCGCCGCTGACCGAAGGCGGCGGCGGTGACCGCCTCCAGCGCCGCCAGCGGCGCGGGGGCGCGCGGCGCCGCCAGCGGCGTGAGCGACACCACCGATGACGTGACCTTGGGCGGCGGCGTGAAGGCGCTGGCGGGAATGTCGAACAGGATATGCGCCTGCGTGCGCCATCCCGCCAGCACGCCAAGCCGCCCATAGGCCCCCGAGCCGGGCGCCGCGACGATGCGTTCGGCCACCTCGCGCTGGAACATCAGCGTCAGCTGCGACCACCAAGGCGGAAAGTCCGCGCGCAGCCAGCGCACCAGCAGTTCGGTGCCGATGTTGTAGGGTAGGTTGGCGACCACCGCCGCAGGCCGGCCCAGCAGCGGCGCGGCGTCGAGCGTCAGCGCGTCGCCCGCCACCACCTCCAGCCGCCCCGGCCAGCGCGCGGCGATCTCGGCCAGCGCAGGCAGGCAACGCGCGTCGCGCTCCACCGCCACCACCCGCCGCGCGCCGTGCGTCAGCAGCGCGCGGGTCAGCCCGCCGGGGCCGGGGCCGATCTCCAGCACGTCGGTCTGGCTGAGGTCGCCCGCCGCGCGGGCGATGCGCCCGGTCAGGTTGAGATCGAGCAGGAAGTTCTGCCCCAGCGACCGCTTCGCCGCCAGCCCGTGCCGCGCGATCACGTCGCGCAGCGGCGGCAGGCCATCGGGCTGGATCATCGCGCCCGCGCCTGCGCCATCGACGCGGCCAGCCGCAGCGCCTCGATCAGGCTGACCGGGCTGGCGACGCCCTGTGCGGCGATGTCATAGGCGGTTCCATGGTCGGGCGAGGTGCGGATGAACGGCAGGCCCAGAGTCACATTCACCCCCCGGTCGAAGTCCAGCGTCTTGATCGGGATCAGCGCCTGATCGTGATACATGCACACCGCCGCGTCATAGCGCGCCCGCGCGGCGGCGTGAAACATCGTGTCGGCGGGCAGCGGGCCGCGCACGTCGATCCCCTCGGCGCGCAGCGCGTCGAGCGCGGGGGCGATGATCTCGATCTCCTCACGCCCCATGGCGCCGCCTTCGCCCGCGTGCGGGTTCAGCCCGGCGACCGCGATGCGGGGGGCGGGCAGGGCGAAGTCGCGGCGCAGGGCGGCGGCGAGGATGCGGATCGTCGCGGTGATCGCCGCGCCGCTCAGGCTGCGCGCGGCTTCGGCCAGCGAAACGTGGATGGTGACCGGAACCACCCTGAGCTGCGGCCCCGCCAGCAGCATCACCGCGCGCTCAATGCCGCCGAGATGGGCGAGAAACTCGGTGTGGCCGGGAAAGGCGAAGCCCGCGCCTTCGTAAAGCGCCTGCTTGTTGATCGGGTTGGTCACCACCGCCGCCGCGTCGCCCGCCTGCGTCAGCGCCACGGCGCGCGTGATCGACGCGACCACCGACGCCGCGTTGGCGGGGTCGGGCGCGCCGGGGCGGGGGGGCTTGGGCAGGCGCTCGGGCAGCACGGGCAGGGCGTGGGGGAACAGCGCCGCCGCCTGCGCCGGGTGGTCGATCTCGGCCACCGGCGCGCCCAGCGCGGCGAGGCGGGCCGGGTCGTCAATGGCGAAGAACGCGGGCGCGCCCGCGCGCCACGCCGCGACGGCGATCTCGCCGCCGATCCCGGCGGGGTCGCCCATGGTCAGCGCGAGCGGCGCGCTCACCGCATGTCAACCACGGCTTCGGCGCGCAATTCCTGCATCCAGCCCGCCGCGAAGCCCTGCAGGCGCTGGCTGCGTATCCGCGCGCGCAGCGCCTCGCGCGCCGCGTCGCTGGCGGCGCTCTCGCGAGAGCACAGGATGAACGCCACCGCGCCTTGCCGGGTGCGCGTCGGGGCGCTGATCTCGCCGACCTGCAGCGCGCTCACCGCGTTGCGCACCTGCGGCGGCAGCGCCGCAGGGTCGGTGGGGTCCGATTTCTGCGCGTCGAGGCCCGCCGCCTGCGCCAGCGCCGGGGCCGTGTCGCAACCGGGACGCTGCGCCGCCAGCGCCGCGACCCGCGCCAGCGCGTTGCGCCCGGCGCCCTGCACCGACATCACCTCCACCACCGCGCCGCCGACGGCCGCCGTGCTGCGGCTGTCGAGCAGCTTCAGCAGCGCCAGCCCGCCGGGGATCGGGATCGGCTGCGACACGTCGCCGACGCTCAAGCCCGCGAGCGCCTCGACGACCTGCGGCGGCAGGCCCGATTCCGGCGCCCAGCCGACATCGCCGCCCTGCGCCGCGCTGGGCGAGGCGCTGCTGCGGCGCGCGGCGGCGGCGAAGTCGCCGCCTGCGGACAGCGAAGCGGCGAGGTCGGCGGCCAGCGCGCGCGTCCGCGCCTCGCCGCGCCCGGCGAACGGCAGCACGATCTCGCCGATCCGGAACGAGCGGGTCTGCCCGGCGGCGGCGAGCGCCATCTCCTGATCCAGCTCCGGGTCGGTCGGCTCGGCCCGCGCGCCAAAGCGACGGCGCACCGTCTCGACCCAGGCCAGTTCGGCGGCGAGTCCGTCCTCCAGCGTCTTGCGCGCCACGCCCGCGCGCGAAAGGCGCTGCTCCAGCGCATCGACGCTGACGTTGCGCCGGGCGGCGTAATCGGCGAAAGCCGCCTCGATGGCGGCGGGCGCGGGCGTCACCCCGGCGGCTTTCGCCGCGTCCAGCCGCACGCGGTCCACCACCAGTTGCTCGAGCGCGACGTCGCGCAGCTGCGCGTTTTGCGGCGCGCCGTTGACGACCAGCAGCCGCATCCGCTGGTCGAGGTCGTAATGCGTGATCACTTCATCGTTGACCAGCGCGACCGGCGCAAAAGCGGTCTGCCCCTGTCCGGCTATCGCCGAAAGGGCGAGAAACAGGGCTGTGACAAGGGGCGTCAGGGCGCGCCGCAGCATCGGCAATCCTCGTATTCAGGCGTCAGTTGGCGGCGATGACCGCAGGACCGCATACCGCAGATCGCGCGCCTGCGCCATCCGCCGCGCCGAACAGGCGCACCCGCACGCCGACGCTGGTGGAGGGCGGCGAGTCGGTCGTGTCGGTGAAGTCGCGCTCGACATAGAACTCCAGCGCCGAGCATTCGTTGCGGAACGCGATCGCCCCGGAGGCGCGGATGAAGGCGTCGTTGGTCATGTCGCGCCGCGCGAACCCGCGCAGGGTCCAGTTGCGGTCGAGCGCCAGCGAGGCCTCCACGGTGGCCTCGGAGCGGTCCTCCAGCGCGCCGGCCACGGCGTCCTCGGCCAGAAAGACATAGCCCGCGTCGAGCGTGACCGGGCCGCCTTCGAAGCGTCCGGTGAACTCGTTGCGCGCCACATCGAGGCTGTCGGACACCCGGAAGCGGTTGGAGACGGTGAACCACGGCGCATAGCCCACGGTCCAGGCGCCGACGAAATCGGACGCCTGATCCGACAGGCCCGAGCCGGGCGAGAACGCGCTTTCCTCGGAGAGCCGGAACACGCGCCCAAAGCTTGCGTCGAGGATGAAAGGGTCGTCCGAGACGCGGGCGTAGCGCAGGCCGAGATTGAGCCGCGTGCCGGTCTCGACCTGATCGAAGCCGGGAAAGCGGTTGGGGTCGAGCAGGTTGGTCTCGTCGAATTCGACGATCAGACTGTCCTCGTTGGGGATATCGCCGTTGTTCAGACCGTTGGGCGCCACCACAAGCTGCGCCGCCGGCTCCAGCAGATGCGCCACCCCCTCGCCGCGCGCGATCAGCGGATAGCGCGCCTCGGCGCCGGTATGGGGCGCAAGGCGGGTGATCAGGCCGTTATCGAAGGCGGGATCGTCGGAGACGGCGTAGAAATCCGTCCGCGCCGCGCCGAAGCCGCGCAGCACAAGGCCGAAACCGGTGATCGCCTCGCGGTCGTAATCGACGCCGAGCGAGAACCGCGTCATGTCGCGCCCGTCGGTGCGGGTCAGCGCCACGCCGCTGGTCTCGACCCCGATCTCGCCGCCGGTCACGCGCTCGTCGAACACCTTGCGGACGGCGAACTCCGGCAGGGCGAAGGGGACTTCGCCATCGGGCTCGTTCTCGCGCAGCGACTGGAAGTTGACGGCGGCGACGCTGAAATAGTCGCGCGCGCCGAACCGCTCCAGAAAAACCTCGGTCGTCAGGCGGTCGTCGTTGGTGAAATCGTAGCGGCGCAGATAGCCGTCGTCGCTGGTCAGCGCGAGGTCGAAGCCCGCGACGGCGCCCGCGCCAAGCCCCAGCCCGGAGGCGTCGAACCGCCCCTCGCCGAAGATGTGGCTGCGGATCTGGCGCCCGTCGCCGATGTCGAGTGCGCCGACGCTGCCGCTGAGCTCGAACCCGCCGTTGTCGAATCGCTGGCGATACTCGCCCTCGGCGATCGGGCCGTCCCTGCTGGTGGGAAAGGCGGTCAGCGTGGCGTCGCGCGTGTCGTCGATCACGAAGAAATACGGGATCTTCGCGGCGAGCCCGTAGGTCGAGGCGCGCTTGAACTCGGGCGGCAGAAAGCCCGAACGCCGCTTCACGCCGGGGTCGGCGTGGCTGAAATACGGCAGCCAGGCGACCGGAACCCCGAACACCTCGAACACCGGGTCCTCGTAATGAACCTCACGCGCCACCTGATCGTGGATCACGCGGTTGGCGCGGATGCTCCACAGCGGCGTCGGCGCCGCCGCGCAGACGACGCACGACGAATAGGTGACCTTGGACAGCGCGGTGTAGCGCCCGTCGATCCGCCGCCCCTCCACCGCCGCCATGGCCCCGGCGCCGCCGCCGATCAGGGCGCGGGCGCCGGTCACGATGCCGTCGCGCAGGTCGCTGTCGATCTCGGCGGCGTCGGCGAGCAGGGTGGCGCCCGCGCCGTCGCGCAACGCCAGCGGCCCCTCGGCGCGGATGCGCTCCGTCCGGCTGTCATAGACGATGCGCGCGGCGGTCAGGGTGCGCGCGCCCTGATAGACCTCGACCGCGCCGCTGGCGGTCAGCAGCCCGGTGCGCTCGTCGAACTCAAGCGAATCCGCCACCAGCGCGACCGGCGTGGTCTCGACCGGGCCGACGATGTCGAGCGGCGACTGCGCGGCGGCGGCGGCGGCGATCAGACTTGTCGCCGTCGCGGCGATCGCCGCGCGGCGGACGGAACGGGATCGGCGCAAGCGCGGCATCGCGGAAGGCTCCGGCACAAGCCGGGCGACAAACCCGGCGCGCAGACCCTATCCGTCCTCCAGATGCAACAGCAAGCCTGCGGCGACGAGAGTGGCGGAGACCGGCGGCGCCCATGCCGCCAGCGCCACCGGAATCGCGCCCGAGGCGCCCAGCGCCTTGGCCAGATCGGCGATGAAGTAGAAGCCGAAACCGGCGATCACCGCCGCCAGCGCCATCAGCCCCAGCC
This sequence comes from uncultured Rhodobacterales bacterium, assembly GCA_964584215.1. Classification (GTDB taxonomy): domain Bacteria; phylum Pseudomonadota; class Alphaproteobacteria; order Rhodobacterales; family Rhodobacteraceae; genus Rubrimonas. The sequence goes on along the minus strand of CAZOZE010000161.1, from coordinate 2,964 downwards.
CCCCCTGGCGGGTATGGCGCATCGAGAACGCGGCGCCGATCATCGCCATGCCGGCGAACAGCAGCGGCAGCGCAAGCTGCGCCTGCCAGTGGAGCCGGTGCCGGCGCGCCGAGAAACCCGCCTCCTCCAGCGTCGCGATGAACCCCGGCAGCGCCCAGAACGAAAGCGATTCCGGGGACTGGAAGCTCTCGATGATCTGGTCGCTGGTCAGCTCGGTCGGCGCCGTCAGCGTCTCGAAGCGCGTCGCCGTCGCCGACAGCGCGTCGCCGCCCGGCGGCTGGGCGATCTCGCGTCGCACCGCGTCGCGCAACAGCCAAGCGCCGGGGGTCAGCGTCGCCGTCGCCGCGTCTGTGCGCGACAGGATGACGCCTTCGCCGTTGAAGGCGAACAGCGTCACGGCGCGCAGCTCGGTCGCCCGCGCGTTGGCGCCGCGCGCGTGGATCACGGTCGGCCCCGCGTCGCCGCCCTGCCGCAGCCACAGCCCCTCGCCCGAGATCGACAGGCGGCTGGCGCGGTCGGAGAGGTGGCGCGCCTCCAGCGTCTCGGCGCGCTGCTTGGTGGCGGCGGCGACGGGGTTGAGCGCGGCGAAGGTCGCGGCGCCCAGCAGCGCCGACGACAGCACCACCGGCGCGATCAGCGCCCAGGCCGACACCCCGGCGGCGCGCGTCACCACCAGCTCCGACGCGCGCGCCAGCCGCGCGAACGCCGCCAGCGTCGCCAGCATGACGATGAACGGTGAGGCGGTCAGCGCGGTCGAGGGCGTCTGCAGCGCGGCGATCGCCGCGATGTCGAGAAAACCGGCGTCGGTGGACGCGCTGCGGCGCAGCATCTCCAGCAGGTTGCCGAGGAAGATCACGATGAAGACCACGGCGAACGCCCAGAACAGCGTCGTCAGGAAGCGCCGCGCGATATAGGCCGAGAGGGTGGGGGTCATGGCGCCGCCGCCTTGCGCCGCGCCGCGAACGCGCCCGGCCTCGCCAGCATCCACAGGGCGGCGACGATCCCCAGCAGGGGCGGCGCATAGAGCAGCGGCCAGAGCGCCGCCTCGCCCGACGCGACTGACTTGACCGCGAAGCCGCCCATGCGCAGCCCCAGCCCCAGCGCCACCGCCGCCACGATGCGCAGCGCATAGCCGCTGCGGGTGAACCCCGGCCCGACGATGGCCGCCAGCGCGATCAGCGGCAGCGCCAGCGTATAAAGCGGCGCGCTGATCTGCTCGTGACCCTCGGCGTAGAAGCGGCTGAGCGCGGTCCCGCCCAGCGCGGCCGCGCCGGGCGCCAGCAACTCGCCCACGAACCGCTCGGAAGGGCGCGGATTACGCACGGAGTCTTCCGCCATGAACTGCGACAGATCGAACACCAGACTTTCGAACTGCAACAGCGAGAGGCTGTCGTCGCGCGTCTCGCGGCGCTGCGCGGCGCCGTCGTACATCACCAAGCGCGGCCCTTCGTCGGTGCGCGCCATCAGCGCCCGGCGGGCGGTGTAGGTGACCTCGGCGGCGGGGTCGCGCTGGTCGTGGACGAACACGCCCAGCAGCGCGCCGCCGGGCGCGTTTTCGCGCACATAGACCGTCAGCCCAGAGGCGGGATGCAGAAAACGCCCCTCGAAGATCAGCGCGTTGGCGATGTCGGCGCGCAATTCGTGGACCCGCGTGCGCATTTCGCGGTTTGCCAGCGGCGTCAGCCACAGCGTGACCACCGCCATGACCGCCAACGCGCCAAGCCCGAACAGCGCCACCGGCCGCGCCAGCCGCACGCCGCTCATGCCCGCCGCGATCATCGCCACGATCTCGCTGTCGGCGAACAGCCGGTTGATCGTGTAGAGCGTGGCGGCGAAGGCGGCGATCGGGATGACGATGCTCATCGCCGTCGGCAGCAGCAGCACCGAAAACTCCAGAAACACGCGCGCGCCCTTGCCGCTGTTCACCACGGTGTCGATCACCCGCAGCGACTGGGTCAGCCAGATCACGCCGGTGAACACGATCAGGAAGAACCCGAACGGCTTGAGCAGTTCGCGCAGGACATAGCGGGTGATCAGGGCGCGCTCCCATGTCGCCAGTGCTCCCGCTTGGCCGCAGCGGCGCAACCGGTTAGGCATGGCTTATCACAGATCCCAGCCGGAGCCAGTCATGACCAACCCCGTCGAAATCAGCTACGTCGCGCACGAGGCCGCGCCCATCGGCGAGGCGGGCGGGGCGGCGGCGGTGTTCGTGCGCGCCGACGGCGCGCTGGGCGCGGCGGCGGCTGCTGCGGACGCCGCGACCGGCGGCGCGGTGACGCGGCTGGTCGCGTCGAAGGGCTTTCGCAACAAGCCCGGCGACGCGGCGGTGCTGGCGTTCCCCTCGGGGCTGGCGGCGGAGCGGCTGGTGGTCGCGGCGCTGGGCGAGACGGCGGCGGACGCGCGCCGGGCGGGCGCGGCGGCGGCGGTGAAGCTGGGCGCGGGCGCCGCCACGCTCTACGGCGACGGCGACGCCGCGACGCAGGCCGAGATCGCCTTCGGCGCCGCGCTGAGGCTTTACGACTTCGACGCCTACAAGACCAAGCGCGACAACGGCGACAATGGCGGCGCGCCGCGCAAGCTGACCTTCGCCACCGACGCGCCGGAGGCGGTGGCGCGGCTCTCCGGCCCGATGGCCGCCGTGGCGGAGGGCGTGTTCTTCACCCGCGATCTGGTCAACGAGCCGGCCAACATCCTGACCACCGACGACTATGCCGCGCGGCTGGCGGCGATGGGCGAACTGGGGCTGGAGGTCGAGATCCTCGGCGAGCCGGAGCTGGAGAAGCTGGGGATGCGCTGCCTGCTGGCCGTCGGCCACGGCTCGGTCAACGAGACCAAGCTGGTGGTGATGCGCTGGCGGGGCGGCGGCGACGAAGCGCCGCTGGCGCTGGTCGGCAAGGGGGTGATCTTCGACACCGGCGGCGTCTCGATCAAGCCCGCCGCCGGCATGGAGGAGATGACCATGGA
>CAZOZE010000160.1:0-6403 GCA_964584215.1 uncultured Rhodobacterales bacterium | reverse complement strand
GCATCGGCAGCCAGAAACTGAGCGTCGAGAGCAGCCCGCCCTGATCCTGCGGCTCGACGGTGACGCGGGTGTTGCCGCGGCGCAGCGTCTCGATGATGTCGGCGCCCTGCGGCTGGATGGTGGTGAAGGTCTCGCCGGAGGTGAGCTGGCCGGTGATGCGCTCACCATCGATGCGCACGCTGGCCACGTCGCTGTTGTCCACCCGGGTCAGGAAATCCGAAAATGCGATCTGGCCGCGCGTGGTTCCCGGCGCGCCGCCGCTGAACACGTTGAACAGCATGACCAGCAGCAGAATGGCCACGGCCCAGAATGCGAAGTTTTTCGCGTTGCCCACGGGTGCGTTTCTCCAGATGGCTTCCGCGTCTGCGGATCGCCGTTTCACATAAGCGCCGGACCGGGCATTTCAACGCGCGGGGCTAGGGCGCCAGCGCGGCGGGAAGCGGCGCGGCCCATGTCGCCTCCAGCCCTTCACCATAACCCGCAATCGGCGCGCAACCCAAGCGCCCATCGCGCCACAGGCAGGGCGTGGTCAGCCGCGCCGCCCTGGGGGCCGCGCGCCAGCCGGGCGGCGCAGCCCATGATCCGGCGCGCGCGGCGGCGCGCAGCGCGGCGGCGCCCGCTTCGCCCAGCGCGCCGATCGCGCCCGGCGCCGTCGCCAAGACGCGCCAGCGCCCGTCCCAGACACCGCGCGACACAGCGCCGCGCGCCGCCGCTGCCGGTTCGCGCGCCAGCGTCACGCTGTCGCCGCGCGCGGCGGCGACGCAGCCGTGCAGCGTGCGCCCGGCCAAGTCTTCCGGCGCGGCCAGCGCGGCGCGCAGCGCCTGCGACGCCTCCAGGCGCGGGCGCAGGGCGGCGCCGGAGGCCGCGCGCAGGGCGTCGGCCAGCAGGCGCAGCGCGATCTCGTCCGGCTCGGTGCGCAAGACGTCGCCCGCGAGCGTCACCTCGCCGCAGGCGCCGACCCGCGCCGCCCGCCGCCACAGCGCCGCCGCGTCCGCCTCCAGCGCCGCGCGCGCGCGGGCCATGCGCGCGGCGGTCCGCGCCAGACCTGCGGCGTCCAGCCCCAGCGCATCCATCGCGCGGCGCGCGCGCACCCGCTGAAAACGTGCGTCGTCGTTGGAAGGGTCCTCGATCCAGCCCGCGCCCTGCGCCGCCAGCCAGCCGCGCAGATCGGCGCGGCGCAGGCCCAGCAGCGGGCGCAGCCAGCGCACCCCGTCGCGCGTGACGGCGGGCGCCATCGCCGCCAGTCCATCGACGCCCGAGCCGCGCAGCAGCCGCAGCAGCACCGTCTCGGCCTGATCGTCGAGGGTGTGGCCCAGCGCCACGGCGCCAAGCCCGCGCGCCCGCGCCCAGTCGGCCAGCAGCCGATAGCGCGCCGCGCGCGCCTGCGCCTGAAGGTTGCCGCGCCGGTCCCAGCCCTCCCAGCGCAGCGCCGTCGCCTCCAGCCCCAGCGACGCGGCCTGCGCGACCACCGCCGCAGCCTCCGCGCCCGAGGCTGCGCGCAGGCCGTGATCGACCGTCGCCACCGCCACAAGCGCGCCGCGCCGCGCGCCCCACAGCGCCGCCAGCCGCATCAGCGCGACCGAATCGCCGCCGCCCGACACCGCCACGCCCAGCGCGGGACCGGGGGCGAGCGCGTCGAGCGCCGCCAGCGCGGCGGGCGCGGGATCGTTCAGGAGCACCCGGCCCGCCGCGCCTCCGCCACCGCCTGCGCCTTCACCGAAGGCGCGGCGTCGGGAAAGCGCGCGGCCAGTTCCGCCAGCGCCGAGCACGCCTCGGGCTGGCGGCCCAGATCGGTCAGTGCACGCGCCAGCCCCAGCAGGTTCTCCGCCGCCTTCGGCGTGTCGCCATGGTCGCGCACGCCGATCAGGAAGCTGCGCGCGGCTTCGCGATGGCGGCCCTCGCGCGCGTAGGCGGTCCCGAGCAGGTTCTGCGCCTCTCCCGCCAGCGGGCTTTCGGGATAGTCGCTCAGGAACGCGCTGAAGCTGTCGCGCCCAGCGGCGGGGCCGAGCGTCTCAAGGTCGCGCCGCGCCGCCTCGAAGGCCGCGCGCTCGCCGGGCGGGATCGCGCCGCGCAGGGTTCCCAGCGGCGCCGGACCGGGCGCGGTCTGCGCCGCCCTGTCCGCGTCGCGCGCAGGGGGTGGGGCGGGCGGCTCAACGGCGGGCGGGGTTGCGGGCTCGTCCGGCGGCGCAGCATCCGGCGCCGCGCGCAGGGCGGCCGTCGGATCGCCGCCCTCAAGTTCGATCACGCGGAACTCAAGGTCCTGCAGCCGCGCGTCCGCCTCGCGCCGCGCCGCGCGGGCGTCGAACTCCAGCCGCTCGACCTGCGCGGTGAGCCGCTGGATCGCCGCCTCCAGCGACTCCATGCGCCGCAGCGTCTCGAGCGTGTCCTGCGCCGCCGCAGGCGCGGCGAGGCAGACCGCAAGCGCCGCCGCCACAGTCAGACCGCGCGCGCTGCTGCGGGGCGCCACCGGCTCAGCCCAGCGGCGCGCCGGCGACCACCGTCACCGCGCGCCGGTTCTGCGCCCAGGCGCCCGCGTCCGAGCCCAGCGCGACGGGCCGCTCCTTGCCGTAGGACACCGTGCGCAGCCGGGTGGCGGGCACGCCTTGCGTCAGCAGGAAGTCGCGCGCGCTCTGGGCGCGGCGGGCGCCGAGCGCAAGGTTGTAGTCGCGGGTGCCGCGCTCGTCGGCGTGGCCCTCGATGGTGACGTTGACGGCCGGATTGGCCGCCAGCCACTGCGCCTGGCGCGTCAGCGTGTCGCGCGCCGTCGCGTCGATCGTCGCGCTGTCGGTGTCGAAGAACACCCGGTCGCCGACGCTGACGTTGAAATACTCCACCGAACTGGGGTCGAGCGCGCCGCCGCCTGCGCCCGAGCCATAGGCCCCGCCTGCGCCGCCGCCTGCGCCGCCGTCCGCGCCGGCGAGCGTCGCCGGGTCGGGGTCGGAGGCGCAGGCGGCGAGGCCCAAGGCTGTCGCCGCGACGATCGCGAATCTGCCGAAGTGGGTCATGGTGTCGGTTTCTCCGATTGTGCGGCCCGCATCATGCGGCCGCCGGGGTTCGGGGCCAAGGGGCCGCGTGGCGCGGCGGCTCTCAGGGCAGCAGCGGCGACCATGCGGGGTCGGACGCGGCGTTGGGGGTCGGCACGCGGGTCAGCGCGGCGCCGGTTACGTCGATGCGCCACAGCGAGGGCGCGCCGCTCTGGCCGGGGCTTTCGCGAAAGAACGCCAGCACCCGTCCGTTGGGCGCCCAGGTCGGCCCCTCGCTGTGGAAGGTGGCGTCCAGCACCCGCTCCTGCGAGCCGTCGTCGCGCATCACGCCGACCTGAAACTGCCCGCCCTCGATCCGGGTGAAGGCGATCAGGTCGCCGCGCGGCGACCAGACCGGCGTGCTGTAGCGGCCCTGGCCATAGCTGATGCGCTGCGCCGTCGCCTCGCCGCCGCTGGCGCTCATCACATAGATCTGCTGCGCGCCGCCCCGGTCGCTCTCGAAGGCGATGCGGGCGCCGTCGGGCGAAAAGCTGGGCGCGGTCTCGATGGCGGGGCTGCGGGTGAGGCGGCGCAACTGGCGGCTGGCCAGGTCCATCAGATAGATGTCGGTGTTGCCGTCCTGCGCCAGCGACAGCGCCACCTGCCGCCCGTCGGGCGAGAAGCGCGGCGCAAAGCTCATGCCGGGAAACCGGCCCAGCACCTCGCGCTGGCCGGTGTCGAGATTGTAGAGATGGACCTGCGGCTCGCCGGTGGCGTAGCTGATGTAGAGGACCTCCTGATCGGTCGGCGAGAATCGCGGCGTCAGCACCAGATCGTTTCCGGTGGTGAGATAGCGCAGGTCTGCGCCGTCCTGATCCATGATCGCCAGCCGCTTGACCCGCGCGCCCTTTTCGCCGGTCTCGTCGACGAACACGATCCGCGTGTCGAAATAGCCGCCCTCGCCGGTCAGCGCGGTATAGATCGCGTCCGAGATCTTGTGCGCCGCGCGCCGCCAGGACGCCGCAGCGACCAGAAGCTGCAATCCCTGGGCCTGTTCGCCGGTGGCGGTCTCGAACAGCCGAAACCGCACCCGCAGCCGCCCGTCGCTCTCGATCGCCGCGTCGCCGACCACCATCGCGTCGGCCCCGGCGCCGCGCCAGGCGTCGAAGTCGAGCGGCTGGTCGAAGCGCGTGACCTGCTCGGGATGCGCGGCGCGGCCGACGGCGCGGAACAGGCCGGACCCGGTGAGGTTGCGCACCACCAGATCGGTGATGTCGGAGGCTGTCGCCTGCGTCTGGGCGTCGTCGCCGATGAACGCGGGCGCGGCGATCGGGATGGCGCGGAACGCGCCGCCGCCGACGGTGATCTCCAGCGGCGCGGCGGCGGGGCCGCCCTCGGAAACCCCGGTTTGCGCCAGCGCGGCGCCGGTGAGGCAGATCGACAACGCAAGCCCGGCGGCGGCGCGGCGGAGCGCGGCGATGATCATAGGAACAGGATCTCCTCTGGCGTGAAGGTGACGCGGATCACGCGCCAGCGGTCATAACTGTCGGACGGCAGGGCGCGGAACACGCCCGCGTCGTCGGCGCGCGTCAGCGCGATCAGCGCGGCGCGGCGCAGGGCGGCGTGCTGGGGGTCGAGCGTCCCCGCAGGCTCGATCAGCGTCGGCCTGCCGATCAGCCGTCCCTCGGGCGAGAGCCGGATCTCGAACTTCACCCGCGCCGAGCGCGAATCGGCGCCGCCCTGCACCGGGTTGAAGCGCTCGCGCACGCCCGAGACCAGCCCGGCGATCACCGAGCCTGCGATGGGGCGGTCGGCGCGGCGTGCGCCGCCTTGCGCCTTCGGCGCCGCCGCCGCCGGTTTCTCGGGCGCCGTCTCCGCCGTCACGGCGGCGATGGCCGCGTCGAGCGCGGCGCGCTCCGCCGCCCGGCGCTCGGCGTCGGTCTGGCGCGGCGCGTCGGGCGCGGTTTCGGCCGGGCGCGCAGGCCGCAAGGCCGGGCGCGGCGCGGGCGGCGCCGAGGCGACGACGGGCGGCGCGAGGGCGGGCGGCGCGACGACGGGCGGTTCGGGCGCGTCCGGCGCGCGCGCCGGTTGCGGCGGCTCGGGCGGGGCGGCGGCGGGCGGCTGATCTCCGTCGGGGGCGCGCGGCGCAGCGCTCGCCGCCGGGGCCAGCGGCGAGGCCGCAGGCTCCGGCGCCGGGGCGGCGTCGGGCCGCGGCGCCGCGTCGGCGCGCGCGGGCGCGGGCGTGGCGGGCGGGGGCGGCGCGGGGCGCGACGGGGCGTCCGGCGGCGCAGGCGGCGCGGGGGCGGCGGCGGCGGGCGGCGGCGGGATGGCCGCCGCAGGCGCCCGGGCCATGCGCACCGCCTCGTCCGGCGCGTCGCCCGAAGGCGCGGCGGGCGCGGGCGGCGCGGCGTCGGGCGCCGGCGCGGGCGGCGCGGCGTCGGGCGGCGTCTCCGGCGCGGCGGCGGCGGCGGGCGGGGGCGTCTCGGCGGGCGGCGGCGCCGGCGCGGGCGCGGCGAAGCCGCCTTCCGGCGCGGTCGGCGCCGTCGAGATCGCCGCGTCGAACTGCGCGGCGGAGATCAGCTCGACCTGGCTGACCTCGAACAGGCTGGCCGGTCGGGCGGGAAACAGCATGTCGCTCAGGATCGCGAGCGCGATCACCGCCGCGTGGATGCCTCCTGATACGACCGCTCCCGTCCGCATCGCCCGCTCTCTCCGCGCGCCCCTGCGGGCCGCTGTCACTATGGCCGCGCAGCGCCGCCCGGCGCCGCCCGCCCCGACGCGCCGTCGTCCGGTCCCGCCGGATCGGTCACCAGCCCGATGTTGCGAAACCCGCCCGCGTTGAGCGCGCCCATCACCTGCGCCACCCTGCCGTAATCGAGCGCGGCGTCGGCGCGCAGGAACACCCGGTCCGACGCGCGCGCCGCCGCCAGCGCCTGCAGCGTGGCGATCAGCGCGTCGAAGGCCACCGGCTCGCGCTGCACATAGACCTGTCCCGCCGCGTCGAGGTTGATGGTCAGCGGATCCTCCTGATCCACCGGCAGCGGCGCCGCCGCGCTGCGCGGCAGCTCAAGCGGCACGCCCACCGTCAGCAGCGGCGCCGCGACCATGAACACGATCAGCAGCACCAGCATCACGTCCACGAACGGCGTGACGTTGATCTCGGCCATCGGTTTGTTGCGCCGCGCGCGGGCGCGCCTGCGCCCGGACCCCGCCGCCGCCTCCGCCGCGATACCCGCCGCTGTCACGCCGCGCCCCGCATGATCTGGCGCGACAGGATCACCGAGAATTCATCGGCGAACGCCTCCAGCCGCCCGCTCAGCCGCTGCGCGTCGCCCGCCAGCTTGTTGTAGAAGATCACCGCAGGCACCGCCGCCAGCAGGCCGACCGCCGTGGTCACCAGCGCCTCGGCGATGCCCGGCGCCACGGTCGAGAGGTTTGTG
>CAZOZE010000159.1:0-3768 GCA_964584215.1 uncultured Rhodobacterales bacterium | reverse complement strand
CATAGCTGACGGTGAACAGCTCGGTCGGCGCCTTCAGGCTGGAGACGATGGCGTAGTAGAACGGAAACACCGCGAACAGCGCGATCGCCAGCAGCAGGAAGGGAAAGCCGATGCGGGCGGGCAGGCTCCAGCTTTTCATCGCACGTCCCCCCCCAGCTTGACCTTGCCGAGGGTGATATAGGCGATGGTCAGCCCGGCGATAATGAGAAACAGCATGGTCGAGGCGGCGGAGCCGTAGCCAACGTCTTGAAAATCCACCAGTTGCTGGCGCGCATAGACCGACATGGTCATGGTGTCCTTGCTGTTGGACGTCAGCACATAGATCAGGTCGAAGATGCGCAGCGCGTCGAGCGCGCGGAAGATCACCGCCACCATCAGCGCGGGATAGACCAGCGGCAGCGTGACCCTGAAGAACACCCGCACCGGATGGATGCCGTCCACCCGCGCCGCCTCATAGCAGTCGCTGGGCAGCATCTGGAGCCCGGCGAGGATCAGCAGCGCCATGAACGGCGTGGTCTTCCACACATCGACCATGATCACCGCCATCATCGCGGTGTCGGGGCTGGCGGTCCAGGCGACCGGCTCGGCCAGCATCCCCAGCCGCATCCCCAGATCGTTGAGCATCCCGAACTGGTCGTGCAGCATCCAGCTCCACATCTTCGCCGAGACGATGGTGGGGATCGCCCAGGGGATCAGGATCGCGGCGCGCACCCACCCCCGGCCGGGAAACTGCACGTTCAGCGCCAGCGCCACGATCAGCCCCAGCACGGTTTCGATGCTGACCGAGATCACCGCGAAGCGCAGCGTGTTCCACACCGCGCGCCACCAGTCGGGGTCGCTCAGCAGGCCGCCCCATTCGCTGTTGTAGAAATTGTCGAAGCCGACGAATTGATACTCGCCGATATTGGTCAGCGAGGCGTCGGTGAAGCTGAACCAGATGGTGCGGATCAGCGGCCAGCCCGCCACCAGAAACAGCACCACCAGCATCGGCGCCAGAAACAGCAGCGCCGAGCGCACCTTGGCCTGGGTCAGCTCGCTGCCGCCGGAGGCGGTCGCGTGGTCGGATCGGTCGGTCATGGCCGCGCGTCCCCCCCCGTTTGTCCGGCGCCGCAGGCGCGGCGCCGTCGCCAAGGTTTCAGCGGCTCACCAGCCGCGGCGCTTGACGCCGTTCAGCTCGCTCTCCAGCGCGGCCAGCGACGCCTCCGCCGTCTGCTGGCCCGACATCACGGCGTGCACCGCGTTCCAGAAGCTGGTCGAGACGCGGTTGTATTTCTCACCCGTCACGCGTGAGGGGCGCGCGACCGCGCTGGTGAAGGTGCTGTAGAGGTCGCCGAAGAACGGCGCGGCGGCCAGAACGTCGGCGTCTTCATAAAGCGGCGCGATGGTGGGGTTGTAGGAGCCCTCGATGGCGCGGCGCTTCTGTTCTTCCTGCGAGGTGAGATACATCACCAGATCGGCGGCGACATCGGGGTTCTGCGAGTATTTCGACACCGCAAGCTGCCAGCCGCCCAGGGTGCCGGTGTGCTTGCCGTCCTTTCCGCCCTTGGGCAGCGGCGCCACGCCCACCTTGCCCTTGATCGGACTGTCCTCGGAATTGGCCAGTGACCACGCATAGGGCCAGTTGCGCATGAACACGGCGTTGCCGGACTGGAACACGCCGCGCGCCTCCTCCTCGGCATAGTTCAGCACGCCCTCGGGGGTGATGGCCTTGACCCAGCCTGCGGCGGCGTTCACGGCGGCGACGGCGGCGGGGTTGTTGACCGTCACGGCGCCGTCGGCGTCCACGATCTCGCCACCGCCGAAACTGTCGATCCATTCCAGCGCGTTGCAGGTCAGCCCCTCATAGGCGCGGCCCTGGAACACGAAACCCCACATGCCGTCGTCGCCTGCGGCGCGTTCGGCGTCCTGGATCGCCTGCGCGGTCTCGGTGAGCTCGGCCCAGGTGGCGGGCGGCTGCTTGCCGTGCTTCTCCAGAAGGTCGGCGCGATAATACAGCACGCCGGCGTCGGTGTACCACGGCATCGCCTTGAGTTCGCCGCCGATGGTGTTGTTCTCGATGATGGCGGGAAAGTGCGACGCCTCGGCGCCGCCGCTGTAGGGCGCGAGGTCGATGAAATGCGCGCCGAGGATGCCCGGCCAGATCACGTCGATCTGAAACACGTCGATGTCGGTGGCGCCCGCCGCCAGCAACTGCTGATACAGCGCCAGCCGCTCGGTGGTGGAGTTGGGCGTCGAGACGATGGTGACGGTGTTGCCGGTCTTGGCGGCCCAGGCTTCGGCGCCCTGCTTGCAAAGCTCCAGCTCCGCGCCGACCGCGCCGCAGGACAGCGACACATTGGCGGCGTTCGCGCCGGTGGCGGCGAGCAGGGCGGCGGCGAGGGCGGTCGGGAATCGTGCGCTGAGGCGCATGGATGTCTCCTCCTTGGCCGGTTCGCGCGACAGGTTTCGCGAACTCTTGTTGCTTGGATTCAACCTACCCGAGAGGGGCGAAGGGTCAACCCCGCCGCGCGGCGCGGATCCGGTCAGGCGGCTTCGCGCTTGCCCGCGGCGCCCGCATGCGCCGCCAGATGCGCCGCAGCCGCCTCCAGCGCGCCGGCGCCGTGGCGGATTGCGCAGGCGGAAAGCCCCACCTGGGTCGCCCCGAGCGCGCCCAGCACCATCGGCGCGTTCAGCCAGCCCATGTGGCCGATGCGGAAGCTGCGCCCGGCGAAGGCGCCGATGCCGAGGCCCAGCACCAGCCCCAGCTCACGCTGACAGAATTCGCGCAAGCCCTCGGCGTCGGCCTCGCCGGTCAGCACGGTGGTCACCGAATTGGCCCGCTCGCGCGGCTCCAGCGCGTTGAACGCCAGCGGCCCGTCGGCGCTCCAGGCCTCGACGGCGGCCCGCACCGCGCCCGCCAGCGCGGCATGGCGCGCCCAGGCCGTCTCCAGCCCTTCGGCCAGCAGCATGTCGAGCGCCTTGCGCAGCGCGAACAGCAGGTGGATCGGCGCCGTGCCGCAGAAGTTCTGGTATTGCTCGCCGCCGCTGCGGAACCGCCAGTCCCAGTATTGCGTGCGCAGGTCCGCCGTGCGGCAGGCTTCCAGCGCGCGGTCGTTCGCCCAGCAAAAGCCCAGCCCCGGCGGCGTCATCAGCCCCTTCTGCGCGCCGCCGACCGTCACATCGACGCCCCAGGCGTCCATCTCGAACGCCGTGCAGCCCTGCGAGGCGATCACATCGACCATGTAGAGCGCGGGGTGGCCCGCCGCGTCGATGGCGGCGCGGATTGCGGCGATGTCGTTGTGGATGCTCGACGCGGTGTCCACCTGCACCACCAGAACCGCCTTGATCGCGTGCGCCTTGTCGGCGCGCAGCCGCGCCTCCACAGCGTCGGGATCGACGGCGCGGCGCGGCGCGGCGTGCAGCACCTCGACCGTCACGCCAAGTTGCGCCGCCATCTCGCCCCAGCCGAGCGCGAAGCGGCCCGATTCCAGCACCAGAACCGTATCGCCGCGCGACAGCGTGTTGGTCAGCGCCGCCTCCCACGCGCCATGGCCGTTGGCGATGTAGATGAACGGGCGCGCCGTGGTGCGCGCGACGCTGCGCAGATCGCGCAGGATGCTCTGCGTGGTCTCGACGATCTCGCCCTCATAGATGTTGATCGAGGGCCGGTTCATCGCCTGCAAAACCGCGTCGGGCGTGACCGAGGGGCCGGGGATGGCGAGAAACTCACGGCCTTGGGCGAGAGACATGGGCTAAGCTCCTGAACAGTCGGCGCACGGCGCGCCCGCC
>CAZOZE010000158.1:0-3935 GCA_964584215.1 uncultured Rhodobacterales bacterium | reverse complement strand
GCCGCCGAGGGGAGACGACGATGACCGACGATCCGCCCCCGCTGGAGGCCATGCCGCACCTCGACGAGGCGGCGGAGGCGGCGGCGACCGACATCTCCGATTTCAGCTGGTCCGACGCGCCGTCGCTGGCGCTGTTCTGGGCGCTGGCGGGGGTGGTGTTCCTGCAGTTCTTCTCGCGCTATGTGATGAACAGCTCGATCGGCTGGACCGAGGAGATCGCCCGCTATCTGCTGATCGGCGTGACTTTCGCCGGCGCGATCATCGCCACCCGCAAGGGCGCGCATATCGCCATCGAGCTGCTCTACGCCTATCTGCCGCCCGGGCCGCGACGCCTGCTGGCCAGCGGCGTCGATGTGGCGCTGATCGGCGCTTATGCGTGGATGGCGTGGACCTGCGGCAAGCTGGCGCTGCGCACCAACCAGTCGATGGTGTCGCTCGATCTGCCCAAGTCGGTGATCTACTGGACCGTGGCCGCATCGCTGGCGGCGATGGCGCTCTATCAGGCGGCGCGCGCGGTGTATCACTGGCGCCACGGCGCGCGCAGCCTGCTCGACGACTGATCCCCCCTCAACACCGGAGATTTGCGCGCAATGCTGATCGCCCTTCTGTTCGCGGCGCTGTTTGCGATGCTGATCGTCGGCTTTCCGGTGGCGGTGGCGCTGGCGGCGTCGAGCGCGCTGTATATCCTGCTAGACGGGCGGGTGCCGGACGTGATCGTGCTGCACCGCATGATCAACGGCGTGGACAGCTTTCCGCTGCTGGCGGTGCCGTTCTTCATCCTGGCCGGCAACCTGATGAACACCGCCGGCATCACCAACCGCATCTTCGACTTCGCCATCGCGCTGGTGGGCTGGATGCGCGGCGGGCTGGGCCATGTCAACGTGGCGGCGTCGGTGATCTTTTCGGGGATGTCGGGCACGGCGGTCGCGGACGCGGGCGGCCTCGGCACCATCGAGATCAAGGCGATGCGCGACCGGGGCTATCCGGACGATTTCTCGCTGGGGCTGACGGCGGCGTCCTCGACCATCGGGCCGATCATCCCGCCGTCGCTGCCGCTGGTGATCTATGGCGTGATGGCCAACGCCTCGATCGGCCAGCTGTTCATCGCCGGGTTCATGCCGGGGCTGATGATGGCCGGATCGCTGATGGTCTATGTGTTCTGGTATGCGCATTCGCGCGGCATCGCGCCCGATGCGGCTTTCCGGCTGGGCGTGCTGGCGCGCAGCTTCATCCGCGCCTTTCCGGCGCTGATGACGCCCGGGCTGATCATCGGCGGCATCCTGTTCGGGATCTTCACGCCGACCGAAGCGGCGGTGGCCGCCTGCGCCTGGGCGCTGTTCCTCGGGTTCGGCCTCTATCGCTCGATGAACTGGCGGCGGTTCCTGCGGGTGTCGCTCGACACGGTCGAGACCACGGCGGCGGTGCTGTTCATCGTGGCGGCGGCGTCGATCTTCGCCTGGGTGCTGACGCAGGCGCGCATCACCGAGTATCTGACCATCGGCCTGCTGGCGGTCTCGGACAATCCGGTGGTGATCCTGATCCTGATCAACATCGTGCTGCTGGTGGTCGGCTGCTTCATGGAGACCATCGCCGCGATCACGATCCTGGTGCCGGTGCTGTTGCCGGTGGTGGTCAAGCTGGGCGTCGATCCGGTGCACTTCGGCGTCATCATGGTGCTGAACCTGATGATCGGCCTGCTGACCCCGCCGGTGGGGATGGTGATCTATGTGCTGGCGCGGGTGGCCAAGGTTCCGCTGAGCCTTGCGATCCGCGCGGTGGCGCCGTTCCTGATCCCGCTGATCGCGGTGCTGCTGCTGATCACGTTCGTTCCCGGCCTGACGCTGTGGCTGCCGACGCTGGTGTATCGCTGAGGGCGACGACGCCTGACAGACTTCGTCCATGGCGCGAATCGCTCTGTTGGCTCAGCCTGTCCGTCAGCGCCGGGGACACGGCGCACAGATGGAGGAGCGCGCGATGAATATCCGTCCCGACCCCACCTTTCACCCTTCGGCGAAGCTGGCGATGGCCGCCCCTGCGGAGAAGTTCGCCTATGTGCTGCTGCTGAGCCCGGACGGCGCGCAGCCCGACGCGCTGGGCGTGGTCGATGTCGATCCCGCCTCGCCGCAGTTCGCCACGATCGTGCACACGGTGACGATGCCGAACACGGGCGACGAGTTCCACCACTTCGGCTGGAACGCCTGCTCCTCTGCGCTGTCGCCGATGGCGGGGCACGCGCATCTGGAGCGGCGGTTTCTCATCATTCCGGGCATCCGCTCGTCGCGCATCTATGTGATCGACACCAAACCGGACCCGACCAAGGCCAGGCTCCACAAGATCATCGAGCCGGAGGAGCTGATGGCGCGCACCGGCTATTCCCGTCCGCACACCATCCACTGCGGGCCGGAGGGGGTCTATGTCTCGACGCTGGGCGGCGGCGGCGCCGACGGGACCGACGGGCCGCCGGGCATCTTCATCATGGATTGCGAGAGCTTCGAGGTGCTGGGGCGCTGGGAGATGGATCGCGGGCCGCAGAAGATGCACTATGATTTCTGGTGGAACCTGCCGCGCGATTACATGATCTCCAGTGAATGGGGGCTGCCGCCGCAGTTCGAGAACGGCATCGTGCCGGCCGACCTGCTGGCCAACAGGTATGGCCACAGCATCCACTTCTGGGACCTGCGCGCGCGCCGCCATGTGCAGACCATCGACCTCGGCGAGAACCATCAGATGGCGCTGGAGGTGCGGCCCGCGCACGATCCCGCGAAGGAATACGGATTCCTTGGCGTGGTGGTGGACACCACCAATCTAGAGGGATCGATCTGGACGTGGTGGCGCGAGGGCGGCAAGTTCCATGCGAAGAAGACCGCGATCATCCCGCCCGAACCTGCCGACGCCGCGCTGCTGCCCGAGTTGCTGAAAGGTTTCGGCGCCGTGCCGCCGCTGATCACCGACATCGATCTGTCGCTCGACGACCGGTTTCTCTACGTCTCGTGCTGGGGCACCGGCGAGCTGCGCCAATATGACGTGAGCGACCCGATGAACCCGACGCTCGCCGGGTCGGTCCATATCGGCGGCATCGTGCGCAAGGCGGCGCATCCCTCTGGCGGCGACTATCGGGGCGGGCCGCAGATGGTGGAGGTCAGCCGCGACGGAAAGCGGGTGTATTTCACCAACTCGCTGTATTCGACCTGGGACGACCAGTTCTATCCCGGCGGCGTTCCCGGCGCGATGGTGAAGGCCGACGTGGGGCCGGACGGCGGCCTGACGCTGGACCCGAAGTTCTGGGTAGAGACGCCAAAGGGCTATCGCACGCACCAGATCCGGCTTGAGGGGGGCGACTGCTCGACCGACAGCTTCTGCTACCCCAACGCATGAGCGACGGCGTGGCGGGCCTGTGGCTCGCCGTGCTGGCCAGCGGCGCCTTTCACGGCGCCAGTCCGGGGATGGGCTGGCCGCTGGCGGTGTCGGCGGGGCTGATGGAGCGGCGCGGCGGCGCGGTGCTGGCCGCGCTCGGGCCGATCGCGCTGGGCCATTTCGCGGCGATGGCGCTAGCGCTGCTGCCGTTCGCGCTGTTGGCGTCGCTGCTGGACTGGGGGCGGGCGGTGCGCATCGGCGCCGGGCTGATCGTGGTGGCGTTCGGCGTGTGGCGGCTGATCGACCGCCGCCACCCGCGCGCGCTGGCGCGCATCCCGCCCGCGAAGCTGGCGCTGTGGTCGTTCGCAGTGGCGCTGGCGCACGGCGCGGGGCTGCTGCTGGTTCCCGTGGTGCTGGGCCTTTGCGCCATTGACGGGCCGGGCGCGGCGGGGCTGCTGACGGCGCGCAACGGCGGCGTGGCGCTGGGCGTGGCGGCGGTCCACGCCGCCGCGATGGTGGCGACGGCGGGCGCGCTGGCATATGCGACGTGGCGCTGGCTGGGCCTGGAGTTCATCCGGCGC
>CAZOZE010000157.1:0-4582 GCA_964584215.1 uncultured Rhodobacterales bacterium | reverse complement strand
ATCACGCTGTCGATCATCGGCGAGACCGGCACGGCGGGCGCCACCGGCCACGTCATCGAGTATTTCCGCGAGGCGATCCGCGCCCTCAGCATGGGAGGCCGCATGACGGTCTGCAACATGGCGATGGAGGGCGGGGCGCGCGCCGGCCTGATCGCGCCCGATGAGAAGACCTTTCAGTATGTCATGGGCAAGCCCAGGGCCCCCAAGGGCGCGGCGTGGGAGATGGCGGTCGCGGCGTGGCGCGACCTCGCCACCGACCCCGGCGCGCATTTCGACAAGGTGCTGACGCTGGACGCCGCCAGGATCGCGCCGGTGGTGACCTGGGGCACCTCCCCCGAGGACGTGGCGCCGATCACCGCCCGCGTGCCGCACCCCGAGGATTTCGCCTCCGAAGGCAAGCGCGCCGCCGTGCGCCGCTCGCTGGAATACATGGGGCTGGCGCCGGGCACGCCGCTGAGCGAGATCGAGATCGACACGGTGTTCATCGGCTCCTGCACCAACGGCCGCATCGAGGACCTGCGCGAAGTGGCGCGGATCATGGAGGGCCGCCGCGTCAAGGAAGGCCTGCGGGCGATGATCGTGCCCGGCTCCGGCCTGGTGCGCGCGCAGGCGGAGGCCGAGGGTATCGCCCAGAAGCTGATCGAGGCGGGCTTTGACTGGCGCTATGCGGGCTGCTCGATGTGTCTGGGCATGAACCCCGACCAGCTTGCGCCGGGAGAGCGCTGCGCCAGCACCTCCAACCGCAACTTTGAAGGCCGTCAGGGGCGCGGCGGGCGGACGCATCTGCTGAGCCCGGCGATGGCGGCGGCGGCGGCGGTGACGGGGCGGCTGACGGATGTGCGGGGGTTGTGAGGGGGGCTTCGCGCACCCAGCCGCCGCTTGAACATGGATAGTTTCCATACCATATTCGCCCATGAAGTTCGAGTATGACGCGGCCAAGAGCGCCGCGAACCGGGCCAAGCACGGGATAGACTTCGACCGGGCGCAGGCGCTGTGGGACGATCCTTGGCTGCTTGAGGCGCCCGCGCGCACCGAGGGCGAGCCGCGCTGGCTGTCCATCGGCCTGATCGACGGCAGGCACTGGGCAGCCGTGTGGACCCGTCGCGGCGATACGGTGCGCTTCATCTCGGTGCGCCGCGCCCGGAAGGAGGAGATCGGATATTATGAAGGCGCATGAATTCGACGCCCGGTTCGACGCAGGGGAGGACGTGTGCGCCGCGATCGACTGGTCGAAGTCCGTGCGACCCAACGACCAACCCCGGCGCGTGAACGTGGATTTCCCCGCCTGGGTGGTGGACGGGCTGGACCGGGAGGCCCGGCATTTGGGGGTGACGCGGCAATCGCTGATCAAGATGTGGATTGCGGAGAGGTTGAGGTGAGGGGTGGGGCGGCTTGATGGGCCAAGCGAGCGCTTCGCCTGCACCGCAATTTTGAAGGCTGTCAGGGGCGCGGCGGGCGCACGCATCTGCTGAGCCCGGCGATGGCGGCGGCGGCGGCGGTGACGGGCGGGCTGAAGGATGTAAGTGGGTTGTGAGGGGGAGATTGGCCGGGATGCGCACGACGCGGACGGTCGCGCCGAGCGAAGCGAGGGGCAGGGGCAACTGACCCAGATGCATAATTCGGGCTATCAAACATCACAGCGGCGACGGAAATTGCCAAACGATACTCCAGATAGCATTCTCGATATTAAATATTATAACATTGGGATATAAAAATTGATAAATCATCCGAATCCAGCTAATTTTATTGAAAGTTCTACAGAATACGGCGCACTAGGAAAAACATTAGTGGCATTATCAAATCTTGAGTTTACTCATGACGAATTCATATTTAAGATGCACGAAACATACCTTGATCTATCGCTTCGGCTATCCAAAAAATTCCCCCGTCAATTTGACGAAAAAACTGACTTTCTTGTAAATGCAGTTCTTAATGTCCAAAAATTACGACGAGTTCCCATATTTCAAACCGGAGAAATGAATCTGTTATGGCTGCAATATCAGCTAGATGAAATTTATCGATTTAGATCGAATATTGCACATGGATCAATATTTTTTTCAGAATCCAAAGAAAATTGTATATATTGGACCTTCGAGCGCTTTACTCAGAAAAAGGATAAGATATGGACCCGCAAGGCGGTAAAAATATCAAATGTCTACCTTTCTTGCGTTCACTATACCGCCTCATTGCTGAAACACTATCTTGTTCGTCTGATAAATTGTTTAGATGAAAGCTCATGCTGGGAAACAGAATATCAAACTGACAAGATCATAAGGCAAAATCGCATCATCCTTGCTGAACTATTCGATTTCGGTGTTTTTTTTGACGAAAACGGCTGGCTCGATCCATTCCCACCGCTAGGCCCTGTGGAATAGCAACAGGAATTTTCGAAGCCAATCTGCGCGGACATTTTGAACTATTGTCGAGTGACCAACTCATCGAAAACACAGGTGGCGCGACATAGCGCAACCGTCCGCCTTCCGCGCGGCTCAGTCATTCGCGCGCCGCATCGGCGCAGGCGCAAGCCGCAGCCGATCCCGGCGGCGAAGCTCGCGCGACAGAGGGTGGCGGCGTTCGCCCGGGCGGCGCTGAAGGCGACGCCCGCTGGGGGGCGGACGTCGCCGCCCGGCGGCCTTTGGGGCCGCCGGGCGGGTCCGGGCGCACCCCGTCGCGCGGACCGCCGGGCGATGGCCCGGCGGCTGGAGGCGCCGCGAGAACGTGCGCCGACCGTCCGCCTCCCGCGCATCTCCACCATCGCCACCCCCAACCGCCCGATTGCGCCTTCGGGCGATGATGGGGCGCCCCTCGGCCTGCGGCTTGCGCCTTCGGCCGACCGTCGCCGCTGCGGCCCGCCACTGGCGGGCCGCTGGCGCGGGCAGGGGTGTGGGGAGGCCAGCGGGGCGCGGCCCTGCGCCCTGCCCTACGCCAGCCCCTGCGGCGCCGTCTGCAGCGCCGCCAGCCGCAGCGCCATCAGTTCGGGGTGGCTGCGGTTGATGGGGTCGCGGCCGGTCTTGAGCAGCCAGCCCTGCTGCGCGAGGCCGCCGGGCGCAACGGCGGCGCAGGTGCTGCGCAGGGCGAAGCCGCAGTTGATCAGGTGGCGCTGGACCTCGGCCACCTGCGCCACCGGCCGCTCCATTGACGCCAGCATCCGCACGATGGCGGCGGCGGGGCGGCGAGGGCGGGCTAGTCCGCGTCGCCGAGACCGTGGCGCTTGAGCATCGGCCATTGGCTGGCCATGAACGCCAGCGTCAGCGGCAGGTTGCCGAACGCCTTGAAGCTCACCCAGAAATCAGTGGACTGCGTGCGCCACACGATCTCGTTGACCACGGCGAGAAACACGAAGAACACCATCCAGCGCCGGGTGAAGATCATCCAGCCTTCGTCGCTGAGCGGCAGCGCCTCGCCCATCAGGTATTTGAGGTAGCTGCGCCCCTGCGCCAGGCCGAAGCCCAGCGCCAGCGCGAACAGACCATTCACGATGGTCGGCTTCATCTTGATGAAGGTGTCGTCGTTCAGCCACACGGTCAGCCCGCCGAACACCACCACAACGACGGCGGTGATCACCGCCATGCGCGGCAGCTTGCGCGTCAGCGCCCATGAGGCGGCGAGCGACGCAAGGATCGCCGGGATGAACACCAGCGTCGCCATCACGACGCCCTCATACTGCGCGCCGAACAGGGTGACCGGCGCGCCCTTGAACAGCTGGAACGCGGCGAAGAACACCACCAGCGGCCCGAGTTCGAGGGCGAGTTTCAGCATCGGGGTCATGGGCGCTCCTGCGATCTTTCGGAGGTTTAGCGCGTCGCGGCGGCGCTGACCACTCTCAGCCGACCTTGATGAGCACGGCGCCCAGCGCGATCAGCCCGATCAGGCCCAGCCGCAGCCCGTCGATGCGCTCGCGAAAGATCAGCACGCCGATGGCGGTGGCGAACACGATCGAGGTCTCGCGGATCGCCGCCGCCTCGCCGACATGGCCGACGCGCGTCGCCAGCATCACGGCGCCGAAGCTGAGGAACGCGATCAGCGCGCCGAACAGGCCGCGCACCGCCAGATCGTTCAGCGCCGGGCGGTCCTGCGGGCGCAGGCGGCGCCAGCGCGCGGCGGCGATCAGCGGAAAGCCGCAGCCGCCCAGCACGAAGAACCACGCCAGAAAGGTGAACGGATCGGCCGCCAGGCGGATTCCGTAAGCGTCCCATGTCGTATAGGCCGAGATCATCACGCCCGCCAGCAGCGCGGTGGCGATGGCGGTGCGCAACTGCTTCGCCGCCGCAAGGTCGGCGGCGCCCAGCGCGCGCAGGTTGGCCCAGGCCAGCGCATAGATCGCGCCCGACAGCAGCAGCAAGCCCGCCCATTGCCCGGCGCGCAGCCCCTCGCCGAACACGAAGCCCGCCGCAATGGCGGTCACCAGCGGCCCGGTGCCGCGCGCGATGGGATAGACCACGGTGAAGCCGCCGATCTCGTAGCTGCGCGCCTGCAGCCACTCATAGACGATGTGCAGCAGATAGACCCCGGCCAGCGCCGCCCACAGTTCCGGCGTCGGCGGCGGAAACACGAACAGCGCGAAGGGCAGCGCGATCAGGCC
>CAZOZE010000156.1:0-3287 GCA_964584215.1 uncultured Rhodobacterales bacterium | reverse complement strand
CCGCGCGATGGCGTCGTGCAGGCCGAACCCGGCGGAGACCACGCCGATCGAGCCGACGATGCTGTTGGCGTCGGCGAAGATCTCATCCGCCGCGCAGGCCAGCCAATAGCCGCCCGAGGCCGCCACGTCCTCGCAGAACGCGACCACCGGGATTTTCTTTTCGTCCGCCGCGCGCCGGATGCGCGCCGCGATCAGCGCGCTTTGCGCGGGCGATCCGCCGGGCGAGTTGACCGCCAGCGCCACCGCGCACAGGCCGCGCGGCGCAAACGCGCGCTCCACCAGCGGCGCGAGCGATTCGTCGTCGAGCGACTTGCCGAACGGCCCGCCCATGCCGATGCCGCCATGCAGCCGCAGCACCGACACGGTCGGCGGCGCGACGAACAGGTTCTTTACGCGGGAGACGATTTTTTCCATCGCTGACACTTAAGCGGCGACCCCGCGCAAGACAACGGGCGCGGGCGGGCGGGCGGTCGGGCGGATCGTGTCCGGCGCGCGCGGCGTCACCCTAGCCCCGGCCCGTCGCCCCTCCCGGCTGCGGCGTGCAAACCGGACCGCTGCGGCGCGGCGCGGTCCATCGCGCCCCCGCGCCGGATCGCCATTTGCGCAAACGCTCCGGCGCCATAATATGGTAGCCTGCCGCAGCGTGCGCATCGGGAGAAACATCAGATGGACGGCGAAGCCCCGCAGCGCGCGAAACTCGCCGCCCTGCGCACCGAGCACCGCAGCCTCGATCAGACCATCGAGGCGATCGCCGCCGACCCGCTCGCCGACCAGCTTGAGCTGCGGCGGCTGAAAAAGCGCAAGCTGGCGCTGCGCGACGAGATCCGGCGGCTGGAGGACGACATCATCCCCGACATCCTCGCCTGAGCCGCTTGGCGCGGGCGCGCGTTCGCCTATAGTCGCGGCCTCGCGCGCGGGGGGAGGGGACGGATGGACGAGGTTCAGGTCGGCGTCGTGATGGGCAGCCGCTCAGACTGGCCGACGATGAAGGCGGCGGCGGAGATACTGGCGGCGCTGGGCGTGGCGCATGAGACGCGCGTCGTCTCTGCCCACCGCACCCCCGACAGGCTGTTCGCCTACGCCGAGGCCGCCGAAGCGCGCGGCCTGCGCGCGATCATCGCGGGCGCGGGCGGCGCCGCGCACCTGCCGGGGATGCTCGCCGCAAAAACCCGCGTGCCGGTGCTGGGCGTGCCGGTGCAAAGCCGCGCGCTGAACGGCCTCGACAGCCTTCTGTCCATCGTCCAGATGCCGCGCGGCGTGCCGGTGGCGACCTTCGCCATCGGTGAGGGGGGGGCCGCCAACGCCGCGCTGTTCGCCGCCGCGATGCTCGCGACCGCCGACGCCGCGCTGGCGCAGCGGCTCGACGCTTGGCGCGCGGCGCAGTCGGCGGCGGTCTCCGAAAGCGTCAGCGATGATTGAGCCGGGCGGAACCGTCGGCATCCTCGGGGCCGGTCAGTTGGGGAGAATGCTGGCGATGGCGGCGCCGCGCATGGGCCTGCGCGCGCGGCTCTATGCGCCGGAGGCCGATCCGCCCGCCGCCCATGTCGCGCCGGTGACGCGCGGGGCGTGGGACGACGCCGATGCGCTCGCCGCCTTCGCCGCCAGCGTGGACGTGGTGACGCTGGAGTTCGAGAACGTGCCGCTGGGCGCGGTCGAGACGCTGGCGCCGCTGGTTCCGGTGCGCCCCGGCGCCCGCGCGCTGGCGGTCGCGCAGGACCGGCTGACCGAGAAGCGGTTTCTCAACGAGGCGGGCGCCCGCACCGCGCCCTTCGCGCCGGTGGAGGACGCCGCGTCGCTCGGCGCCGCGCTCGCCGCGCTGGGCCTGCCCGCGATCCTCAAGACACGGCGGCTGGGCTATGACGGCAAAGGGCAGGCGCGGCTGAACAGCGCGGCCGACGCGCCCGCCGCGCTGGCGGCGATGGGCGGCGCGCCCGCGATCCTGGAGGGGTTCGCGCCGTTCGCGCGCGAGGTCTCGGTGGTGATCGCGCGCGGCGCGGACGGCGCGACGCGCGCCTACGATCCCGGCGAGAACGTTCACCGCGACGGCATCCTGCGCACGACGACCGTGCCCGCCGCGCTCGACGCCGACGCCGCGGCGCGCGCGGTCGCCGTCGCGACGCGGATCGTCGACGCTCTCGGTTATGTCGGCGTGTTGGGGGTGGAGCTGTTCCACATGCCTGACGGCGCCTTCTGGGTGAACGAGATCGCGCCGCGCGTCCACAACACCGGCCACTGGACCATCAACGCCTGCGCCGTGGACCAGTTCGAGCAGCACCTGCGCGCGGTCTGTGGCTGGCCGCTGGGCGACCCCCGCCGCCATTGCGACGCGGTGATGGACAACCTGATCGGCGACGCCGCCGCCGCCTGGCCGCGCCTCGCCGCAGAGCCGGGCGCCGCGCTGCACCTCTACGGCAAGGCCGGGGCGCGCCCGGGCCGCAAGATGGGCCACGTCACCCGCACGACGCCAAGGCGATGAACGCGCCGCCCATCGACCCCGCCGCGCCCCGTGCGCCACGCACCCCGCCGCGCGCTTCTCCCTCTCCCCGCCGGGGAGAGGGTGCGGGGGCGCCGCCGCCGCGCGCCACGATCCGCCCGCGCGCCCTTGCCGCCCACACCGCCTCCACCCGCGCCTCAAACCGCCATGGAGCGCCCACGCCGCCGCCTGCTTCTCCCTCTCCCCGCCGGGGAGAGGGTCGGGGTGAGGGGGCGGCGCCGCCGCGCGCTCCGACCGCCGATGCCGATTCCATCTGCACCCCCGCGCCCGATGGGGCGCCCACGCCACCGCCTGCTTCTCCCTCTCCCCGCTGGGGAGAGGGTGCGGGGGCGGCGCCGCCGCGCGCCGCGATCCGCCCGCGCGCCCCGACCACCCACACCGCCTCCACCCGCGCCTCAAACCGCCATGCAGCGCCCACCCCGCCGCCCGCGCCCCCTCTCCCCGCCGGGGAGAGGGTCGGGGCGAGGGGCGAGCACAGCGCCCGAGGGCCGTCATGGGCGCGCTGATCGTCGAGATCGCGGGCACGCCCGCCGGCGACGCGCTGGCGCTGGCGCTGGCGCTGTTGTCGGCGCTGGCGCACGCGATCTTCGGCGCCATCAACAAGGGTGGGCGCGACCCCTATCTCAACCGGGGCGCGATCAACATCGCCTATGGCCTGATCGCGCTGCCCTTCGCGCTGTTCGTGTTTCCGCCGCCGACGCCGGAACTGTGGGCGGCGCTGGCCGGGGTCTATCTGCTGCACATCGTCTATGAGTGGCTGCAGGCGCGCAGCTACGAGATCGGCGGCTTCACC
>CAZOZE010000155.1:0-2718 GCA_964584215.1 uncultured Rhodobacterales bacterium | reverse complement strand
GGACGCGTCGCGCCGTTTCAGCGCTTCGCGCAACGCCAGTATCTCCGACTGCAGACGCGCGCGTTCGGCCTCGGCCGCCTCCAGGGTGCGCGGGCCGCCCTGCGCTTCACGCGCCGCCATCGCGGCGATCTCGCTTCGGTAGATCTCGTCGATCAGGGCCTTGGCCTCGGCCGACTGAAGGGGGGGTCACCACATCATCTGACATTACAAACGCCTCGAACCGCTCCAACGCGGCGATGAGCGCGCCTGCGCGCTTCACCGCCTCGGCGAGGGAGTTTGTTCCCAGCGAACGCCGCAGTTCATTCATTGGTGTGCGCGCCGCAAGGCGCCGCGGCAAGCGCCGGCGGAAGTGAAACACGCCGCCGCGCAGGGTCAGGAAGGCGGCCGGCGAGCGGGTCGGACGCGCCTGTCGGCACGTTTGGGCGCTGTCTCGCACTTCCCGCAGGCGGGTCTTGGATCCGGGCGGACGGCCCCTGCGGCGCGGCCCGGGCGGCGCCCCGGAATCGGCGTCCGGGGGACGGCGGAAAATGGGCTGTGTCACAGGCGGCGCCACAGTCGGCGCCACAACGGCGTCAACCCCCTCCGGAGGGGTGCTCCAGGGGCTGTGGGAGCCCATATATTTCAGTGGTTTAGGGGTAAACATGGCCGGGGCGGGAGGATTTTGACCTAAGTAATTGTTTTTGCTTGATAAAAAGTATCAAACCCAAGGATATGGGGTCAAGAGGAAATTGTCGGAAATCTTTCGGCGCCGACGCCTGCGACACATTTTTTTGCAGCTGATGACGCGAACACGCTCAGGTCACACGAGCGGCGTTCGTGACCCAGTTGGTGGCCAGGCGCGGTCAAATGATATCGCAAAGGCCCAGGCCGCGCTATTGTCCCCGTCGGCATGGAGAAAGCAGGTCGCGAGCAGCCTTATCGTTTCGAGCAGCCCCGCCATGAACTCCCCCACCACCCTCTCTCGGGCCGCCCTCTCATGCCACCCTCTGTCAGGCCGCCGCCGGGAAATCGACGCCCTCCAGCGTCGCGGCCGCCACCAGCCGCGCCGTCAGCGCGCGGGCGGCGCGCGCCCAGGCGGCCTTCTCAAGCTGCGCGCGGATCGCGGGCGCGACCGCCGCGAACGGCGGCACAAGGCCGGGCAGGCGCGCGTCCAGCCGGACCACGTGCAGGCCATAGCGCGTGGCCACCGGCGCCGGCGCGAGCGCGCCGTCCTCCAGCGCATCCAGCGCCGCCTCGAACTCCGGCGCCGCGTCGCCGGTGGCGAGCTGGCCAAGACGGCCGCCGGCCGCCTTGCTGGAGCACGCGCTCTCCTCGCGCGCCAGCCGCTCGAAGGCGCCGGGGTCGCGCGCCAGCAGGGCCAGCGCGGCCTGCGCCTGCGCCAGCGCCTTCGCGCGCGCCGCGTCGTCCCCCTCGCTCGCGGCGAACAGGATGTGCGCCGCCTCGTAGAGCGTCGGTCCCTTGAACCGCTCGGGATCCGCATCGTAGGCCGCGCGCACCGCCGCGTCGGGCACAGGTTCGGGCGAGACCTGCGCCTCCAGCACTGCGCGCACCAGCGCCTCATCGTCGGTCTCGCGCTTGCCCGGCGCCACAAGCTGCGGCGCGGGGGACAGCCCCAGTCGCCGCGCCTCCTGCAGCAGCAGCGCGCGCACCGCCAGCGCGCGGGCCGCCGCCCGCCACGCCAGCCCCGGCTTGCCGGGAGGCGCGGGATGGTTCTGCGCCTCGGCGGCGATCGCCGCCGCCGGGATGACCTCGCCGTTGACGCAGAGTTCAGGCTGGAGAGGATTGCCCATCGTCCTCACTCCGCCGGATTGGTGCGAACGCGCGCGGCGAGCGGCCTTGCGGACGTGTTGCGCCCGCGCGACCGCACGACCTGCCACGGCCGCCAGGCGAACCGGATCGGGACCGAGAGCATGTGCACCAGGCGGGTGAACGGGAACAGCAGCACGATGGTCAGGCCAAGCAGGATGTGCAGCTTGAACAGCCAGTGGACCCCGATGACTTCCTCCCAGGCGTTGATCTGGAAGCCGAGCACGCTTTGCGACCATGTCATGAAGCGGATCATCTCGCCGCCGTCGAGGTGGCCCATCGACAGAAAGGTCGTGCCGATGCCGATCACGAGTTGCAGCCAGATCAGCGCGAGGATGCCGATGTCGGCGAAGCTGGACGTGACGCGGATGCGCGGGTCGTAGAGCCGGCGATGCAGCAGCATCGAGGCGCCGACCAGCGCCGCAACACCGGCGATGCCGCCCACGAAGATGGCGAGGCCCTGCTTCAGCCCGTAGGGCACGCCCAGCGTGTCAAGCACCCAGATCGGCGTGAACAGGCCGATCAGATGGCCGAAGAACACGACGAGGATGCCGACATGAAACAGAACCGAGCCCAGCATCAGCTGCTTGCGCCGCAAAAGCTGGCTGGAGCTGCTTTTCCAGGTGAAGGGGTCGCGCTCGTAGCGGGCGATCGAGCCCACCACCAGCACCGTGAGCGCCACATAGGGCATGATGCCGAAGATGAAGAAATCGAGGCTCATGGGGTGTCTCCTGTCACTCGGCTGCGGTCTGGGTGGGCTGCGCCATGCGATTGAGCATGTCGCGCGAGGCGGGGCAGCCCGCGTTCGGATCGGGGCCGAAGGTGACCGCCGCCTCGTCCCACACCGCGTCCAGCGCGGCGAGGTCGGCGGGGTCGTCCATCGGCACGGCGGCCAGCGCCCGCAGCGCCTCG
>CAZOZE010000154.1:0-7594 GCA_964584215.1 uncultured Rhodobacterales bacterium | reverse complement strand
GCGCTGCCGAAGCTGTGCGCGGCGCGCGGCTATCCGGCGGTGGCGGTGACCGACGCCAACGCCCTGTTCGGCGCGCTGGAGTTCTCCGAGACCGCCGCCAAAGCCGGGGTGCAGCCGATCATCGGCCTGTCGCTGGCGCTGACCTACGCCCCGCCCGACCGCCCCGGCGACCGCGCGCCCGCGCCGGCGGAGATCGTGCTGCTGGCGCAGGACGAGGCGGGGTATCTCAACCTGATGGCGCTGTCCTCGCAAGCTTATGTCGAGGCGGCGGACGGGGTGCGCGCGGTCGATCCCGACACGCTGGCGGCGCATGGCGCGGGGCTGATCTGCCTGACCGGCGGCGCCGACGGGCCGCTGGGGCGGCTGGCGCAGGCGGGCAAGCCGGAGGCGGCGGCGGCGCTGCTCGACCGGCTGGCGGCGATCTTCGCCGACCGGCTTTACGTCGAGATCCAGCGCCACGGCGACGGCGACGATCCGCGCACGCCCGCCGAGGCCGCGACCGAGCCGTGGTTCGTGGCCGAGGCCTATGCGCGCGACCTGCCGCTGGTCGCCACCAACGACGCGCATTTCCCCGACGCGGCGATGTATGACGCGCACGACGCCTTCCTGTGCGTCGGCGCCGGGGCCTATGTGGCGCAGGAGAACCGTCGCCGCCTGACGCCGGAGCACTGGTTCAAGCCTGCGGCGGCGATGGCGGCGCTGTTCGCCGATCTGCCCGAGGCGGCGGCCAACACGGTCGAGATCGCGCGCCGCTGCGCCTATCGCCCGCGCACGCGAAAACCGATCCTGCCGCGCTTCGCCGACGACGAGGTGGAGGAGCTGCGCCGACAGGCGCGCGAGGGGCTGACCGCGCGGCTGGCGGCGGCGCCGGGCGTCGCGCCGCCCGAGACTTATGCGGAGCGGCTCGACTATGAACTCGGCGTGATCGAGGGCATGGGGTTTCCCGGCTACTTCCTGATCGTCGCCGATTTCATCAAGTGGGCCAAGGCGCAGGGCATCCCGGTGGGGCCGGGGCGCGGCTCGGGCGCAGGCTCGGTGGTCGCTTGGGCGCTGACCATCACCGACCTCGACCCCCTGCGCTATGGCCTGCTGTTCGAGCGGTTCCTGAACCCCGAGCGCGTGTCGATGCCCGACTTCGACATCGATTTCTGCATGGATCGCCGCGAGGAGGTGATCGCCTATGTGCAGCAGAAATACGGGCGCGACCGGGTGGCGCAGATCATCACCTTCGGCGCCATGCTGTCCAAGGCGGCGGTGCGCGACGTGGGCCGGGTGCTGCAGATGCCCTATGGTCAGGTGGACCGGCTGTCCAAGATGATCCCGGTGGAGGGCGTCAAGCCGGTCAGCGTGACGCGCGCGCGGCGTGAGGAGCCGCGCCTGCAGGAGGCCGAGCGCACCGAGCCTGCGGTGAAGGAACTGCTCGACATCGCGGAAAAGGTCGAGGGTCTGCTGCGCAACGCCTCGACGCACGCGGCGGGGGTGGTGATCGGCGACCGGCCCTTGCAGGAGCTTGTGCCGCTCTACCGCGACCCGCGCGCCGACATGCCCGCCACCCAGTTCAACATGAAATGGGTCGAGCAGGCGGGCCTGGTGAAGTTCGACTTCCTCGGCCTCAAGACGCTGACGGTCATCAAGAACGCCGTCGATCTGCTGGCGCTGCGCGGCGTGCGCGTGGACATCGGCGCGATCGCGATCGACGATGCGGCGACCTACGCGCTCTACGCCCGCGCCGACACGGTGGCGGTGTTCCAGGTGGAAAGCGCCGGGATGCGCGACGCGCTGCGTCAGCTCAAGCCCACCTGCATCGAGGACATCGTGGCGCTGGTGGCGCTCTACCGCCCCGGCCCGATGGAGAACATCCCCAGGTATTGCAACGTGAAGAACGGGCGGGAGCCGCGCGCGGGCATCCACCCGCTGATCGACCCGATCCTAGACGAGACCCAGGGCATCATCGTCTATCAGGAGCAGGTGATGGAGATCGCCCGCAAGATGGCGGGCTACAGCCTCGGCGGCGCCGACCTGTTGCGCCGCGCCATGGGCAAGAAGGTGCAGGCCGAGATGGACGCGCAGCGCCCGCTGTTCCTGGAGGGCGCGGCGAAGAACGGTGTGGACGCCGCCAAGGCGCAGGAAGTGTGGGATCTGCTCGACAAGTTCGCCAATTACGGCTTCAACAAGAGCCACGCGGCGGCCTATGCGGTGGTCAGCTATCAGACCGCATGGCTGAAGGCGAACCATCCGGTCGAGTTCATGGCCGCCGTGATGAACGCCGATCTGCACCAGACCGACAAGCTGGCGGTGTTCAAGCGCGAGGTGGACCGGCTGAAGATCGCGGTGCTGCCGCCCTGCGTCAACCGCTCGGACGCGGCGTTCTCGGTGGCCGCGCCACCGGAGGGCGGCGGCGCGCTGGTCTATGCGCTGGCGGGGCTGAAGGGCGTCGGACCGGAGGCGATGCGGCTGATCACCGCCGCGCGCACCGGGGGCGGGCCGTTCGCCGACCTGTTCGACTTCGCCCGGCGCGTGGACATGAAGCGCGTCGGCAAGCGGGCGCTGGAGATGCTGGCGCGGGCGGGCGCCTTCGACGCGCTCGACCGCAACCGCCATCGGGTTTTCGCCAGCCTCGACCAGCTCGCGGCCTATTCGGCGGCGGCGCGCGACGAGGCGGCGTCCAGCCAGTCCTCGCTGTTCGGCGCGCCGCAGGATCAGCCCGCGCCGCGTCTGGCGGCGGTGGAGGACTGGCCCGCGCCCGAGCGGCTGGCGCAGGAGCACGCGGCGGTCGGCTTCTACCTCTCCGGCCATCCGCTCGACGACTATGCGGCGGCGCTCAGGCGCAAGCGGGTGCAGTTTCACGCCGATCTGGTCGCCATGGCCGGGCGCAGCGGCCTCGCCGCCGGCCGCGTCGCCGGGACGGTGGTGAAGCGCGACGAGCGCAAGTCGGCGCGCGGCGCGCGCTACGCCTTCGTCGCGCTGTCCGATCCGACCGGCATGTATGAGGTCGCGGTTTTCGGCGAGGTGCTGGCGGCCAGCCGCGAGATGCTGGAGCCGGGCTGCAACGTGGTGCTGACGGTGGAGGCGGAGCCGGGCGGCGACGGCCTCAAGCTCACCTGCCGCGCCGTGCACCCGGTCGAGGCGGTGGCGGCGGAGGCGGGCGCGATGGGCCTGCGGGTGCATCTCGACAGCGAGGCGGCGCTGGCCTCGCTGCACGCGCGCCTCAGCGACGCGGGGACCAGCCGCCGGGGCGCGGCGGTCGAGATCGTCATCGCCGATCCCGCGCTCGACGCCGAGATCGAGCTGGCCCTGCCCGGCGACTGGGCGATCACGCCCGCCCTGCGCGGCGCCGTCAAGGCGGCGGACGGCGTGCTGATGGTCGAGGATTTCTGAATGTCTTGCGCCGCAGGGCCGGGGGCGCGATACCATTGACGCAGCAAACGGGAGTGACGCCGATGATCGGACGCCTGAACCACGTCGCCATCGCCGTGCCGGACCTCGCGGCGGGCGCGGCGCTTTACCGTGACACGCTGGGCGCGAAGGTCGGCCCGCCGCAGGCGCAGCCCGCCCACGGCGTGACCGTCGTGTTCATCGAGCTGCCCAACACCAAGATCGAACTGCTTGAGCCGCTGGGCGAGAACAGCCCGATCGCGGCCTTTCTGGAGAAAAACCCGGCCGGCGGCATCCATCATCTGTGCTATGAGGTCGGGGACATCATGGCGGCGCGCGACCGGCTGAAAGCGGCGGGGGCGCGGGTGCTGGGCGACGGCGAGCCGAAGACCGGCGCCCATGGCAAGCCGGTGCTGTTCCTGCATCCCAAGGATTTCACCGGCGCGCTGGTCGAGCTGGAGCAGATCTGATGTCGATCACCTCCGCCATGGTGCTGTTCGCGGTGCTGTGGTTCCTGTGCATGTTGCTGGTGCTGCCGTTCGGCGTGCGCAGTCAGGGGGAGGTGGGCGACGTCACGCCCGGCACGCCCTCGGGCGCGCCGGAAAAGGCGATGATCGGCAAGAAGATGCGCTGGGCGACCATCGGCGCCGCCATCGCCTGGCTGGCGGTCTATGGCGTGATCGAGGGAGAAGTGATCACGCGGGCGGATATCCGCATGCTCCAGCCCTTCGACTGACGCCATGGCGCGCGAACCGGTCCGGCTGGTGGTGGAGGGCGACAGCTTCATGGTGCGGGTCACGCCCAAGAGCAGCGCCGAGCGGCTGATCGTCGAGCAGGGCGCGGACGGCGCGCAGCGCATCAAGGCGCATGTCACCGTCGCGCCCGAGGACGGCAAGGCCAACAAGGCGGTGATCGCGCTGCTGGCCAAGGCGCTGGGCGTGCCGAAATCGGCGCTGAGCGTGGCGCAGGGCGCGACCGCGCGCGACAAGCTGATCCGCATCGCGCGATGATCGGCGCGGCTTGCCGATTGCGGTTTCGCGTCCATCCTTTTCTCCGTCGCATCTGACAAGGAATTCGCCCATGCTGCGCGCCCTAGCCACCGCCGCCGCGCTCGCGCTCGCCCCCGTCGCGGCGCTGGCCGACGCGACGCTGTTCGAGAATGTGCGTGTGTTCGACGGCGTCTCGCCACGGCTCTCCGCGCCGGTCAGCGTGCTGGTGCGCGACGGGGTGATCGCGCGCATCGACGCCGGGCCGATCGCTGTGGAGGACGCCGGCCTGACGCGGATCGCGGGCGGAGGGCGCACGCTGATGCCAGGGCTGATCGACGCGCACACCCATCTGGTGATGGGCGCGATGACGCTGCCCGAGCTGATGCGCAGCGACCCCAACTATGTGGCGCTGCGCGCGGGCGCCGCCGCCGAGGCGTTCCTGATGCGCGGCTTCACCACTGCGCGCGACATGGGCGGGCCCGTGTTCGGCCTCAAGCAGGCGATCGACGAGGGCGTGATCGCAGGGCCGCGCATCTATCCCTCGGGCGCGATGATCTCGCAGACTTCGGGTCACGGCGATTTCCGCATGGCGCTGGAGCTGCCCCGCGCCGATGGCGAGACCCATTTCACCGAGCGCTTCGGCTTCGCCGCCATCGCCGACGGCGCGCCCGAAGTGCTGCGCCGCACGCGCGAAAACCTGATGCGCGGCGCCAGCCAGATCAAGCTGATGGCGGGCGGCGGCGTCGCCTCCAGCCACGATCCGCTCGACGTGACCCAGTTCACCGAGGCCGAGATGCGCGCGGCGGTCGAGGCGGCGGCGGGGTGGAACACCTATGTCACCGTGCACGCCTACACCCCCGCCGCGATGCGGCAGGCGATCCGCGCCGGGGTGGGCGCCATCGAGCACGGCCAGCTGATGGACGAGGCCACCGCCGCGCTGATGGCCGAGCGCGGCGTGTGGCTGTCGATGCAGCCGTTCCTCGACGACGAGGACTCGAACCCCTATCCGGAAGGGTCTCCCAGCCGCCTGAAACAGCTGGTCATGAATGCGGGCACCGACGCCGCTTATGCGCTGGCCAGGGAGCATGGTCTGAAGCTCGCGTGGGGCACCGACATCCTGTTCGCCCCGGCGCAGATGCGGCGGCAGGGGCGCAGGCTCACCAAGATGACGCGCTGGTTCACCACCGCCGAAGTGCTGAAGATGGCGACGCATGACAACGCGCAGCTGCTGGCGCTCTCGGGGCCGCGCAACCCCTATCCGGGGCGGCTGGGCGTGGTGGCGGAGGGCGCGCTGGCCGATCTGTTGCTGGTGGACGGCGACGTGCTGGCCGACATCGACCTGCTCAACGATCCCGCGCGCACCCTGCTGGTGATCATGAAGGACGGCAGGATTTACAAGAACGCCGCGCCGCGCTGACGCCGGGGCGCCTTTTCGCGCGCGCCGCTCGTGCTATCGTCATGTTCGCTGTAACCAGAAGGGAGACCCTGCGTCATGAAGACCATCGTTCTCACCGCCGCGCTGTTCGCGTTTGCCGGGGCCGCGTCGGCCCAGTGCCTGTCGTCGTCCAAGACCGCGCAATCCACGCCGGTCGTCACCGCCCCCGCGACCGGGAGCTGATCCCCTTTTCCGGGCGGCTTCGGTCGCCCGGGTTTCGCCGGTCAGGCGACGCGGTGATAGAGATGCGTCGCCGCGGCTACGCCCAGGAGCGGCGCGATCAGCCCGAGCAGCGGCACGCTCATCACCAGCGCCACGCCAAGGCCGACGCCGAACGCCGCCAGCCGGTGCGACCGGCGCAGCCGCTTGGCCGCCGCCGCGTCCATGCGGCGCAGCGTGACAGTCTCGAAATACTCCCGCCCGATCAGCCAGCCGTTGACGCCGAGGAACACGAACGGCGCGGCCGGCGGCGCCAGCAGCCACATGATCAGGCCGGCGCCGTTGCCGACCAGCATCAGCCCCAGCAGCTTCAGCGAAGCGCCAAGCTGACGCAATATCGGCACGCCGGGCGCGCGCGGCAGCGCGGGATAGTCACGCGCCTCCACCGCGTCCACCACGTCGTCGAGCAGAAAGCCGATGAACAGCGCCGCCACCGGCGCCATCAGGAACGCCGACAGCGCCAGCGCCGCCAGCGCCCAGAGCGCCCCGGTCACGCCGCCGCCGACGCCGACTTCGCCGATCCACGGCAGGGTGAAGCTCAGGTCGCTCCCGATCCCCAGCGCCCAGCCCGCCAGCGCGAATGCCCCCGCCAGCAGCGTCAGCGTCAGCGCCACCGCCTTCAGCGCCACGCTCCACATCGCCGGGCTGCGCAGATCGCCGAGCGCGCGCAGGATGTCGCGCAGCATCGGCTCAGGCGTCGAGCCAGGTGGTGAGCGCCGTCACGTCGGGGCGCGGGCGGTCTGGCGGCGCGAAGCTCTCGGTTCCGATGTGGATGAAGCCGGCCACGAACTCGGGCGCGGCGACGCCCAGCAAGGCGAGGGTCTCGGGGTCGCGCGCCGCGAAACCGCTCAGCCAGTTGGCGCCCCAGCCCGCCGCCAGCGCGGCGTTCAGCAGCGACAGGCACACCGCGCCCGCAGAGAGCAGTTGCTCGACCTGCGGGATCTTCTCCGACGGCTTGGGCGAGGCGACCACGGCGACGATGCTCTCGCCCTGTGTGAAGGCGGCGGCGGCCTTGTCCGCCGCCTCGGGGTCGAGCGCCAGCGCCGCCGCGCGCGCCCGCACCTCCGCCGCCATGCGCCCACGCGCCGCGCCCTCGATCACGACAAAGCGCCACGGCTCAAGCTTGCCATGGTCGGGGCAGCGCGCGGCGGCGGTGAGCAGCGTGGTCAGCGTCGCGCGGTCGGGCCCCGGCGCCCTGAGCGAGCGCGCGGGGCGGGAGCGGCGGGTCAGCAGGAAGTCCAGCGCCTCGGGGCGCGGCGTGAGCGGGGCGGTCATGCGGGCGGCTCCTGGCTGGGTCGCCGCATGGGTGGACCGCCCCGCGCGGCGCTGTCAAGCGGCCAGACGCGCCACGGCTTCCTCGGCCCTGGCCAGCGCGGCCTCGTCGGCGTTCTGCCGCTCGGCGCCCACCACCTCGACATGGGTGATCCCGACAAAGCCCAGCAGGTGGCGCAGATAGCGGGTGTTGAAGTCGATGTCCGAGCCGAACGGCGTGCCGCCGCTGGAGGCGACGATGACCGCGCGCTTGCCGGTCAGCAGGCCTTCGGGGCCGGTCTCGGCATAGCGGAAGGTCTCGCCC
>CAZOZE010000153.1:0-3911 GCA_964584215.1 uncultured Rhodobacterales bacterium | reverse complement strand
GGTCGCGCATCGCCGCGCTGCTGGCGCCGGGCGGCCGCCTGTGCATCGGCCACTCCGAGCGGATCGGCGGGCCTGCGGCGGCGCTGCTGCTCAGCGACGGCGTGACCGCCTACACCCGCAGCGGGGCGGCGTGATGAAGCGGCCGGTCCGCGTCCTGTTCGTGGCGGACGGCCCGGCGGCGGGCGGCGCCACTGCGGCGGCCATCGGCGCCGATCCGGCGATCGAGGTGCTGGCGCGCTGCGCCGATCCGGTCGAGGCTGCGGACCTGATCGCCGCGCTGGAACCGGACGTGGCGCTGCTCTACGCCAGCGCGGCCGATCCGCAGGGCCGCGCGGCGCTTGAGCGCGCGGCGGCGCAATACGGGCTGCCGCTGCTGGTGACGGAGGCGCGCGGCCCGGGCGAGAGCTATTCGGCGCTGCGCGCGCGCATCCGGCAGGCGGGCGCGGCGCATCGGCCCCGCGCCTTGCGGCCAGCGCCCGCCGCGCGCGGCGGCCATGGCGTCAGCCTGATCGCCATCGGCGCCTCCACCGGCGGGGTCGAGGCGCTGGTCAGCGTGTTGTCGCGGTTTCCCGCCGACACGCCGCCCACCGTCGTCATCCAGCACATGCCAGCGCTGTTCACCGCCAGCTTCGCCGCAAGGCTCGACAGCCTGTGCGCCGCGACGGTGCGCGAGGCGTGGGACGGCGCGCCGCTGGAGCGGGGCCGCGTCTATGTCGCCCCCGGCGGCCCGGCGCATCTGGAGGTGCAGTGGATCCCTGCGCGGCGCGTGCGGCTGACGCCCACCGAACCGGTCAACCGCCATCGCCCCTCGGTCGATGTCGCCTTCGCCTCGATCGCGCGGGCGGGCGTGCCGCATGTGGTGGCGGCGCTGCTGACCGGCATGGGCCGCGACGGCGCCGAGGGCCTGCGCGCGATCCGTGCGGCGGGCGGGCGCACCATCGCCCAGGACCGCGACAGCAGCACCGTTTATGGGATGCCCCGCGCGGCGCTGGAGATCGGCGCCGTGGACCACGCCACTCCGCTCGGCGCCATCGCCGACGCGATCTTTTCCCCCGACGCCGCAGTGAAGGAGGCGATCTGATGTCGCTGAAGGAAATGCTGGAGGTCGCCGTCGTCGATGACACCTCTGTGAGCCGCGGCCTGCTGGTCGCCGCTCTGGAGGAGATCGGCCTGCGCAACATCGAGATCTACAAGAACGGCGAGGAGGCGCTGCACGGGCTGATGAAAAAGCCGCGCCACCTGGTGATCTCGGACATGAACATGCCCAAGCTCGACGGGCTGCAACTGCTGGAGAAGCTGCGCGGCTATGAGCCGACCGCGCAGGTGGGCTTCATCCTCGTGACCGGGCGCAGCGACGCCACGCTGATCGAGCGCGGCAAGGCGTTTCGCATGAACAACTATCTGGAAAAGCCCGTGGACGCGCCGAAGATGAAGGTGTGCATCGAGGCCATCGTCGGCGCGCTGGACTGATGCAGGCCGCAGCGCTCAGCCAGCGGGTCACGGTGATCCAGGGCGAATGGGTCGTCTCGCGCGACCCCCAGATGGTGCTGACCACCGTGCTCGGCTCCTGCGTCGCCGCCTGCATCCGCGACCCGCAGGCGGGCGTCGGCGGCATGAACCATTTCCTGCTGCCCGACGGCGGCGAGGCGGCGAAGCGCGGCGAGGCGGAGCGCTATGGCGTGCATCTGATGGAGCTGCTGGTCAACGGGCTGCTGAAGCAGGGCGCGCGGCGCGACCGGCTGGAGGCCAAGCTGTTCGGCGGCTGCGCCTTCATGTCGGGCCGCTACGCGGTGGGCGCGCGCAACGTGGCCTTCGCCGAGAAATTCCTGCGCGACGAGGGCATCGCCTATCTGGGCGGCAGCGTCGGCGGGTCGCAGGGGCGGCGGATCGAATACTGGCCCGCCTCGGGCCGCGCGCGGCAGATCATGCTGCAGGCCGACGCGCCGCCGCCGCCCCCGCCGCCGCCCGCGCCCCGCGCCCCGGTGGGCGAGGTCGAATTGTTCTGATGGAGATTGGCGCGATGAGCATCCTGTCCGACCCGCGCGACGGCGGCGGCCCCGAGCATGTGCCGGTGTCGGAGCTGCTGAGCAACGCCTCGCGTGAGCTGCGCGCGCTGTGTTCGGCGGCGACGGCGGTCGAGTCGGCGGTGGGGTCGCTCATCACCACCTCCAACCCGCGCGATCTGGCCGAACTGCGCGGCCTGCAGGAGCTTGACCGGCTGATCCAGCATATCGACGGGCTGGCGGATTACATCGGCGCGCTGGCGCGGGCCGCCGACGGCCTGGGCGCCATCGACGCGGCGGCGGCGCGGCGGCTGGTCAAGGTCGGCAGGCTGGCCGACGGGCTGGCCGGGCGGCGCCCGTGCGCGCGCGACGACGGCTTCGAGCTGCTCTGAGGCCGCGTCGCGATCTTCAGACGGCGGGCGTCTCGGGACAGAGCAGCGGCGCATGGTCGCGGCGGGCGACGCGCAGCGCCGGGCCGCCGCCCTCGGCGGGGCGGGCGAGCATCGTCTCGCCGTCGCGCGACATCCGCCAGCAGGCCATGCCGTCGGGGTAGAGAAAGCAGATCGCCCCGTCGTCGCGCTCGGTCCAGAAGCCGTGCGCGCAGTCCCCGCTCTCGGGCTTCCAGATCACGGCGTCGCCGGGCAGGTAGGTCTCGGCGCCGTACGCAGCGCCGTCGCTCTCGAAATGCAGCGTCCAGCCCTCGGCGTAGGCGCGCCAGCCCGCGCCATCCACCGCAGCCTCCTGCGCCGGGGCGGGGAGCGCTGCGGACAGCCAGAGCAGAAGGGCGAGGCGGCGGAGCATGGCGAAAAGGCTGGTCCCGGCGCCGCGCGGCGTCAAGGCGGCCCGCAGTCTGCCCGCAGTCTGCCCGCAGCCGCCGCGCCGCTTTCACCGCCCGTCGTGATCCGCTACTGTTCGGGCGACAACAACACGGGAGGATGGCCATGACCGGAGCCGAGGCGAATGCAGGCGGCGGCGTGAGCGGACAGGCGCGCCCCGCCGCGCCCGAGATCCGCAGCATCGCGGTTGACGACATCACCATGGCGCTGCGCGAAGGCGCCGACGATTTCCGCGCCATGCCCGCGTTCGGCATGGCGATCGGACTGCTGTTCGCGCTGGGCGGCATGGCGATGCTGTGGCTGGCGCTGCGCATGGACATGGTGGTGCTGATCTTCCCGATGCTGGCCGGGTTCGCGCTGGTCGGGCCGTTCGCCGCCATGGGCCTCTACGAGGCGAGCCGCCGCCGCGATGCGGGCCAGAGCGTGGGCCTGGGCGATCTGTTCAGCGTCGAGCGCGCCACGACGAACGTGAACGTCCTGTTTCTCGGCTTCATCCTGCTGTTCGCGCTGTTTGTGTGGCTGCGCATGGCGCTCTTGATCTATGCGCTGTTCTACGGTCTCTCGCCGCTGCCGATCGACGCGCTGCTGGCCGACGTGTTCACCACCACGCGCGGCTTCAGCTTCCTGCTGGTCGGCAACGCCGTGGGCGCCGCCTTCGCCTTCGTGGTGTTCTCGATCACCGTGGTGTCGTTTCCCTACATGCTGGAGAAGAACGTCGATCCGGTGACCGCCGTGGCGCTGTCGGTGTCGGCGGTGGCGAAGAACGTGTTGCCGCTCGCGGGATGGGGCCTGTTCGTCGCGGTGGCGCTGGCGGTGTCGTGGGCGCCGTTCTTCCTCGGGCTGATCGTGGTGCTGCCGGTGCTGGGCCACGCCACATGGCGGCTCTACAAGCGGATGATCGTTCACCCATGAAGGCGGTTTTCGGCGTGGCTTAGCTCGACAGCGGCGGCTCGCAGGAAAGCGGGCCGTCGGTGATGCGCTCGATCTGCTGCGCGGCGCCGTCCGACAGCGGCAGGGCGAACAGGTTGCCGTCGCGGCGGACATGGCGGAAACAGTCCATGCCGGTGTAGGC
>CAZOZE010000152.1:0-6838 GCA_964584215.1 uncultured Rhodobacterales bacterium | reverse complement strand
GCGCGCTCAAGAAACGGCTTTCCGCCATAGACCCAAGCCGCTAGAAGCGACGTGACGCGCAAGTGAGGCTGAGATGACCGACGACGTGGCCCGCAAGATCATCGCCATCATCGCCGAACAGGCCATGCTGGAGCCGCACGAGGTGACGCGCGACGCCTCCCCCGCCGATCTGGGCCTCGACAGCCTGGGGCTGGTCGAGATCGTGTTCGCCATCGAGGAGGCGTTCGACATTTCGGTGCCGTTCAACGCAAACGAGCCGGGCGCGTCGGATTTCGACATTTCCTCGGTGGACAAGATCATCGCCGCCGTGCGCCGCCTGATCGCCGAGCAGGCGTGACCGCGATGCGCCGCGTCGCGATCACCGGGCTCGGGGTCGTCTCGGCGCTGGGGATGAACCGCAGTCAGCATTTCGAGGGCCTGCGCGAAGGGCGCTGCGGCATCGGCGAACTGGATATTCTCGACATCGCCCGCCTGGCGGTGACCATCGGCGCCGCCGTGCCGGGCTTTCGCGGCGAGGATCATTTCAGCCGTTCGGAGCTGGCGCTCTATGACCGCACGACGCAGTTCGCCCTGCTGGCGGCGCGCGAGGCGGTGGAGAGCGCAGGGCTGGAGATCGACGAGACGCTGAGCCTGCGCGCGGGCGTGGCGATGGGCACCGCGCTGACCGGGATGGAGACCATCGACGCCAACTATCGCGCCGTGTTTCAGGAGGGCAAGAACCGCGTCCACCCGTTCGTCGTGCCCCGGCTGATGACCAACGCCGGCGCGAGCCACATCAGCATGGCGCATGGGCTGAAGGGGCCGGGCTGGACGGTGACGACCGCCTGCTCCTCCTCCAATCACGCCATCGGCCAGGCGTTCCAGATGATCCGCGGCGGCGGCGCCGACGTGATGCTGGCGGGCGGGGCCGAGGCGCCGCTGGTGTTCGGCGTGATCAAGGCGTGGGAGGGTCTGCGCGTGCTGTCGCGCGACGGCTGCCGCCCGTTCTGCGCCACGCGCAACGGCCTGGTGCAGGGCGAAGGCGCCGCCGTGCTGGTGCTGGAGGAATACGACCGCGCCCGCGCGCGCGGCGCGCGCATCTGGGGTGAGATCGTCGGCTTCGGCATGACCGCCGACGCCTCCGACATCGTGCAGCCAAACGCCGACGGCGCCGCCCGCGCGATCCGCGCCGCGCTGGCCGATGCGCAGGCGGCGCCGGAAGACGTGGGCTACATCAACGCTCACGGCACCGCCACCGGGGCCAACGACCGCACCGAATGCGCCGCGATCCGCATGGCGTTCGGCGCGGCGGCGGACGGGGTGTCGGTGTCCTCGACCAAATCCATGCACGGCCACTGCATCGGCGGCGCAGGCGCGATCGAGATGGCGGCGGTGCTGATGGCGCTGGAGGAGGGCGTGATCGCGCCGACCATCGGCTACGCCACGCCCGACCCGGACTGCGACCTCGACATCACGCCGAATGCGGCGCGGGAGCGGCGCATCGACTTGGCTTTGTCGAACTCGTTCGCGTTCGGCGGGCTGAACGCGGTGCTGGCGGTGCGCCGGGTCTGAGGCCCCGCCAGCCGCGCAGCGATCAGAGCGCGGCGTAAGACTTGGTGAACCCCGACAGCGACATCTTGCGCAGGATGGCTTTCTTGGGCTCCTGCACCGAGAATATCTGCAGCGTCGCCGCCGCGCCGCGCCGCAGCCGGTTCAGACCCTCGTCGGTCATCGCCAGTTCGGAATAGCAGCCGTTGCCGAGGCAATAGAGGAACGGCGACACGATCGGGTCGCCGCCGTCGATCTTCATCTCCACGCCGCGCGGCAGCACCACGCCGAGCGGCGCCACGAACACCGCGATGGCTTTCGCCTGCGCATTGTTCCTGATCTGGCGAATGGCGACATTGATCAGCGGCGCGCCGTCGTCGTTGTTGATCACCTGATTCATGTAGCAGGCGTCGTTGGCGCCGCAGCGCACCTCCCAGTCGCCATGGGTGGCCTTGACGGTCTCCTTCGGCGCCGCCTGCTGAGCGAAGGCGCCGCCAGCGGCGAGCGAAAGCAGCGCGAACAGGGCTGCGGCGATACTATTGCGGAGCAAGGCGACCTCTCATGATGCGGGCTGACGCGCCCGGCCGACGCATCGTCGTTAATGTTGTCGGGGCATCCGGAAAACCAGTTCCCGGATGCCCCTTTTGTTGTTTCCCTGTCGGACTGGCCGAACGATTGCGCGGAGGCTAGGCGCGCGCCGCGCGCGGGTCAAGCGTATTGCGGCAGGGCGCCGCCCGCCGCCAATTGGGCGTCGCGGATCACCGGAAAGCCAAAAAAAAGGCCGCGCACACGGCGCGGCCAGTTCGACAGGGAGGAGACGGCGAAAGGAAACGGAAGATTCCCCTCGACGCAGTTTCACAATGATGGTGAATCGTAAAATAAGGGTGAGTTTTCAGATAATCGGGGCGGAGCGCGCATGGACGAGATTTTCATCGGCGGCGGCGGGGCCGAGCATCGTGCGCGCCAGACCCTGCCGCTGCGACGCGCCAACCGCCACGGGCTGATCGCGGGCGCCACCGGCACGGGCAAGACCGTCACGCTGCAGATCCTCGCCGAGGGCTTCTCGAACGCGGGCGTGCCGGTGTTCATGGCCGATGTGAAGGGCGATCTCTCCGGCATGGCGCAGGAAGGCGCGACGGGCGAGAGGCTTCGCGCCCGCGCCGCGCAAATCGGCCTCGATGCCTACGCGCCGCAAGCGTTTCCGGTTGTGTTCTGGGACCTGTTCGGCGACCAGGGCCACCCGGTGCGCGCCACGGTCAGCGAGATGGGGCCGCTCTTGCTGTCGCGGCTGCTGGAGCTCAACGACACGCAGGAGGGCGTGATCAACATCGCGTTCCGGCTGGCCGACGAGGAGGGCCTGCTGCTGCTTGACCTGAAGGATCTTCAGGCG
This sequence comes from uncultured Rhodobacterales bacterium, assembly GCA_964584215.1. Lineage (GTDB taxonomy): Bacteria > Pseudomonadota > Alphaproteobacteria > Rhodobacterales > Rhodobacteraceae > Rubrimonas. Next base: position 3,921 of record CAZOZE010000152.1, on the reverse strand, counting down.
CTGCTGCGCGAGGTCGGCGCGCGGGCGGCGGAGCTGTCGCTGCGCTACGGCAACGTCTCGACCGCCTCGGTCGGCGCCATTCAGCGGCGGCTTCTGGTGCTGGAGAATCAAGGCGCCGCCGGGTTTTTCGGCGAGCCCGCGCTGCAGCTTTCCGACATGATCGCCACCGACGCCGCCGGGCGCGGCCGGATCAACATCCTCGCCGCCGACCGGCTGATCAACAGCCCCCGGCTCTACGCCACCTTCCTGCTGTGGCTGATGTCGGAGCTGTTCGAGGAGCTGCCCGAGGTCGGCGACCCAGACAAGCCGGTGATCGCGTTCTTCTTCGACGAGGCGCATCTGCTGTTCAACAACGCGCCGCGCGCGCTGGTGGAGAAGGTCGAGCAGGTGGCGCGGCTGATCCGCTCCAAGGGCGTGGGGCTGTATTTCGTCACGCAGAATCCCGCCGACATCCCCGACACGGTGCTGGGGCAGCTCGGGTCGCGGGTCCAGCACGCCTTGCGCGCCTATACCCCCAAGGACGCGAAGGCGCTGCGCGCGGCGGCGTCCACCTTCCGCCCCAACCCCGCCTTCGACACCGCCGCCGCGATCACCGAACTGGGGGTGGGCGAGGCGCTGGTCTCGACGCTGGGCGACAAGGGCGCGCCCGGCGTGGTGGAGCGCACGCTGATCCGTCCGCCCGCCAGCCGCCTCGGCCCGGCGGACCCGGACGTGCGCGCCACCGTGTGCGCCGCCTCGCCGCTCGCCGGGCGCTACGACACCGCCATCGACCGCGACAGCGCTCATGAGACGCTCGCCCGCCGCGCCGCGCAGGCCGCCGCCGAGGCCGAAGCCGCGCCGCCTGCGGAGGACCCCGCCGAGACCTGGAACCGCGCGCGCGAGACGTTCTCGACCGGACGGCGCTATCGGCCGGCGACGACGCCCCGGCCCGCCCGCGCGCCGAGCCGCGCGCCCGTTCGCCGCTCTGACAGCGCGGGCGAGGCCTTTGTCAAGAGTCTGGCGCGCACCATCGGCTCGCAGGCGGGCCGCACGCTGGTGCGCGGCGTGCTGGGGAGCCTGTTTCGCGGGCGCTAGGACGGGTGCGCACGTTCCACGCGACTCACGCCTCCAGCCTCACGCCCCCGGCGCGGCCACCCCGGCGGCGCTCAGCGCCGCCAGCGCCGCCGCGTCGCGGTCATAGATGTCGGCGCGCAGCTGCAGCGCGCCGATCTCATCCACCCACGCGGTGCGGTAGGTCAGATGCACCGGCACCGGGCGATCGAGATAGATGAAGCGCTCGCGCCCGCTCGCCAGCACCGCGTCGATGAAGCCGCGCGGATCGGCCTGCTGCGGCGCCAGCAGCAGCGTGGCGAGCCTCAGCGGATCCTGCACCCGCACGCAGCCGTGGCTGAGCGCGCGCACGTCGCGCGCGAAATATCTTTTTGTCGGCGTGTCATGGAGATAGATCGAATCTCCGTTGGGAAACATGAACTTTACCCGCCCCAGCGCGTTGTCGCCGGACGGCGCCTGCTTGACCGAATAGGGAAAGTTGCGCGCCGTATAGCCGCTGAAATCGTGGGATGAGGGGTCCAGCGGCAGCGGCCCGCCATCGGTGCGCACCAGCCGCATTCCGCGCCGCGCCAGCACCGAGGGATCCTCCTGCAACAGCGGCAGCAGCTCCTTGGTCGCAATGCTGCGCGGCAGGTGCCAGGTCGGGTTCAGCACCAGATACTCCATCTCGTCGGAGAACTCCGGCGTCTTGAACCGCACCTGGCCGACCACGACGCGCTCGCGAAACAGCACCTTGTCGCCGTCGAACAGCGTCACGGTGTAATCGGGCTGGTTGACGACGATGCGCCGCGCGCCGAGCGGGCGGTTCATCCAGCGCATCCGCTCAAGGTTGACCGCAAGCTGACCGGCGCGAAACCGCGCGCTCGTGTTGATCGCCGCCAGGGTCGCCGGGCCGACCGCGCCATCCTCGTTCAGTCCGTGGCGCGCCTGAAACCGCCGCACCGCCGCAGCGAGCGCCGCGTCGAACCGCGCCGCGTCCGCCGCAGGCGCGTCAGGCGCGAGATCGCCGAGGCGGTTCAGCCGCGCGCGCAGCGCCGCGACGCGGGGGCCTGCGTCGCCGGGGCGCAGCGTCGCGCCCGGCGGGATCGTCGCGCCCCAGTCTCCGGCGGCGGCCAGCGCCGACAGCGCGCGATAGCGCTCGCGCAGCGCCGCATAGCCGGGATCGGCGGGCGCCAGCGCCGCGAGATGGGCGACCATGTTCGGCGCCGCCGCCGCCGCGCGCAGCAGGACGCCGGGGCGGGGACGGGGCGGCGCCACCTTGATGTCGCGCGCCACGCTGCGCGGCTCCAGCACGCCAGAGGAGACGTCGCGCGCATAGGCGAGATAGGCGCGCGTCAGCGCCGCCTCCGCGGCGCCGCGCCCGGCGTCGTCGCTGCGCGTCAGCGCGGCGGCCAGCGCGTCGGGCGCATAGCGCGCCGCTGGCAGGGCGTGGCTCGGCCCCGCGCGCAGCGTCGCGATCAGCACGGCGGCGCGGGCGCCGTCGCCCGCCGTCCACAGCGGCGCGTCGCCGCGCGCGGTGTAGAAGGCGCCGGCCTCCGGGTCATCGAGCGCCGCGTGCAGCGCGGCCGAGAAATCTGTCCGTGCAGCCGCGACGACAGCGCCAGACCCTGCGGCGCCAGACCCTGACGCGACCGGTTCGGCGCGCAAGCCGCCTGGCGCGAGCGATGCGCCGCAGGCGAACGCCACCGCGCCGAGAAAAAAACCGCGAGTGAGGTTAATCAAAGACATTGTGGCTCCCGCGCAACATAACCGCGACCGATCTTCTGTCCTTTTGAGATATGGTCGCATAACCGTCCATCAACAGCGCGCGGCGTCCGGGAATTTTCAACAGGCGTGGGATTTAGGTCTCACATCTCACATTTCGGTGAGAACCCGCCCGTTCCCGCGAAAATGCTGCGGCGCCGCTCGCCCGGCGGTTGAGCGCGCGCCGCGCTGCAAATTCGCAACTTGCCTGCATTCTCGCCATTATGACAAAGTAAATAGAGATCAGGAAATGATCCTATCGGAGCGAGCGGCACAGCTCGCCCGGTGAAAACGAGGGCGAAAGACAGTGACATCACATAACTCCGCGATCCTTTCGCGGCGCGCTTTTCTGGTTGGCGTGACGGCGGCTTCGGGCCTTCTGTCCGCCGGTAACGCCGTAGCGTCGCCGTCGATCATCCGGGGCGCAGGCAATGTCCGCGTCCTTAGGCTTGACAACCCGCGCACCGGCGATCGCCTGAGCGCGGTCTATTGGGCGGACGGCGACTACATCCCCGATGTGCTCGCCGAGGTCGATTTCCTGATGCGCGACTGGCGGCTCGATCTGAAGAAGAAGATCAGCCCCGCCACCATCGACATCATCGCCGCCACGCACCGCCTGCTGGACACCAGCGAGCCGTTCACGCTCTACTCCGGCTACCGCAGCCCGCAGACCAACAAGATGCTGCGCCGCCGTAGCCGAGCTGTCGCGCGGGATAGCTATCATATCAAAGGCATGGCGGCGGATCTTCATCTCAAGGGCCGCTCGGTGGGGCAGATCGCCTCCGCCGCCCGGTCGCTTGGCGCGGGCGGGGTGGGGCGCTATTCGCGGTCCGCTTTCGTGCATGTCGATAGCGGCCCGGAGCGTCAGTGGGGCCGCTGAGGCGCGCTGTTGCTGACGGCCCCGGCGCAAGGCCGGGGCTGCGTTCACCGTCTCAGACCGGGCGCACCGCGCCGTCGCCCTCCACGATGTAGCGGAAGGTGGTGAGCTGTTCGGCGCCCACCGGCCCGCGCGCGTGCAGCTTGCCGGTGGCGATGCCGATTTCCGCGCCCATGCCGAACTCGCCGCCGTCGGCGAATTGCGTCGAGGCGTTGCGCATCAGGATCGCGCTGTCGAGCCGGGCGAAGAAC
>CAZOZE010000151.1:0-27610 GCA_964584215.1 uncultured Rhodobacterales bacterium | reverse complement strand
TAGATCTTGCGGAACTGCTTTTCGGTCAGGTCGCCGTAATAGCCCTTCAGCTTCTGCTTGGCGCGCAGCTGGGTGCCGAAGTCGCTCATCTTGCCCTTGCGGCGCTGGCCGTGCTGGCCGGGGCCGTATTCGCGGCGGTTCACCGGGGACTTGGGGCGCCCCCAGATGTTCTCGCCCATGCGGCGATCGATCTTGTATTTCGCGGACGTGCGCTTGGTCATGCGGTCTCTCTCGTCGTCAAACTGTTCAGGGCGCGCTCCTCCTCCCCCTCACCATGAGGGGGCGACAGGCTCCGTCTTGCGACGGCCGCGCGCGCCGGGTCTCGTCCGCCACCCCAACGGATGGCGGAAGCCGGTCTGTTAGGCCGCAGGCGGCGCGCTGTCAACTGCGCGCACCCGGCGGCGCTCAGAACGTGGTCCACACCGACAGCTTGACGCGCGTGCCGAGATCGATGTTGCGCCCGGCGACCTCGCGCTCGACGCCCAGCACCATCGTCGCGTCCTCGGTGATCTGCCAGCCCACCGAGGGCGCCAGCTTGAGCACGTCGAAATCGTCGCCGAACGGGTCCGCGTTGCGCAGGCCCAGCGTGCCGAACGCCTGCGCCATCAGCAGCCAGCCGGGCGCCGGGCGCAGGCCCGCCGTCAGGTCGAGCCGGATCTCGTCGGCGCTGTCCTCCAGCCGCAGCCGCAGGCCCGCCTGCGCGTCGATGAAGGCGTCGCCCCAGTCCGTGCCAAAGCCGCGCCCATAGAGCAGCCGCAGGTCGATGTCGCGCTCCCGGTCAAGCTGGGCCTGGCCGGTGTCCACCACGTCGCCCAGCGGCAGGGTGACGCCGATCTGCGCCGAGAACGGGTCGCCCTGCGCGCCCTCGCGCAGCCGGAAACGGGCGAAGCCGCTCATGGTCAGGTCGCTCTCCTGACCGGAGGACACGCCGACCGGATAGCTGGTCTCCAGCGCGCCGCCCAGCGTCACCGCCTCGAACGCGCCGTATTCGGCGTAAAGCGCGGAGGCGACCTCCTCATAGCCGCCGGAGCCGGTGGCGTAATAGTTGGCGCCATAACTCAGAAACCCCGCGCCTTGCGGCTGGGTCCACGCGCCCGCCGCCGCGCCGCCCGCCGACAAGACGCAGAGCAAGGCAGCCAGGCGCGCGGGCGCCTTGCGCCCTGCGCGACCGCAGCTTTCAGACGCCACCGCTCAGGCCCCGTCCTGCGCCGCGCGCACCGCGCCCGACAGCATCGCCGCGTCGGCGCGCGGCAGCGCCAGATAGCGCGCGCCCATCGCCTGCGCCAGCGCGGCGGCGTCGGGGTTGGCGCGGGGGCTGGCGTCGATGATGAGCGCGCCGACGCGAAGGGCGCGCACCCGCGCCGCCGCCGCCATCGCCTCGGCCATCGCGCGCGGCCGCCCGCCCGCGCCGTCGCGCGCCACATTGGCGCGCGCGTCGGTCAGCAGCACCAGCGTCGGCGTCCAGCCGTGGCGCAGCGCCGCCTCGGCCTCGGCCAGCGCGGCGTCGATCCCGGCGGCCAGCGGCGTGCCGCCGCCGCCCGGCAAGCCCGCCAGCGCCCGCTTGGCCCGCGCCAGCGCCCGCGTCGCGGGCAGCGCCAGTTCGGCGGTCGCGCCGCGAAACGTCACCAGCGCCACCCGGTCGCGGCGCACATAGCTCTCGGCCAGCAGCAGCTCTACCGCGCCCTTGGCCTCGGCCAGCCGCTGCGCGGCGGCGGAGCCGGAGGCGTCCACCGCGAAGATCGTCACCGTCTCGGCGGGGCGCTTGAAGCGGCGGATGCGGAAATCCTCGCGCCGCACCAGCACGCCCGCGCGCCCGGGCGCGGCGCGGCGGCGCAGCGGCTGCCACGGCGCGGCGGCGCGCAGCGTCTCGACCAGATCCAGCCGCGCGCCGCCCTCGGGCCGCCCCGCGCGCGCGCCGATCGGCCGCCCCCGCGTCGCCGCCTTGCGCAGCGCGCCCGCCGTGCCCGCCCCGCCGCCGCGCGCCTGCGGCCCGGCGCCCAGCCCCTCCAGCAGACCGGCGGGCAAGGCGGCGCGGGCGGCGGCGATCATCATCTCGGTCAGCGCGTCGAGGTCGGGCGCGGCGTCCTCTTGCGCATCGTCGGGTTCCGGCTCGGGCGGCGCCTGCGGTTCGGGCGCATCGTCTGGCGTCTCATCGTCTGGCGTCTCGTCGGGGGGCGTCTCGTCCTCCGCCGCCTCCTCCTGCGGCGGCGCGGGAAGCTGCGTCGCGCGCGGCCCCAGCGTCAGGCGCGCGGCCAGCGCCGCGTCGGCCTCGCCCGCCTCGCTGCGCCCGTCGAGCGCCGCCAGCGCCCGCGCCGCGCGCAGCGCGAACAGCGCGGCGCGCGGGCTGGCGACGCCCAGCGCCACGGTCGCGGCGCACAGCGCCTCCATCAGCGGCGCGGGCATCGCGACGCCGGGCAGGCGCCCGCGCGCCGCCGCCACGTCGCGCGGCGGCGACGCGACCGGGCGCAGCCGGTCGAGATCGAGGTCGAACGCCAGCCGCTCGACCAGCGCGGGCGGCGCGCCCTCGCCGTCCTCGGCGCCCTCGTCCAGCGCCACCACCGCCAGCCGCGCTGGCGCGGCGCCCTCCACCCCGTCGCGCGCCAGCGTCACCGCGCCCGCATCCAGCGCCATGCCCAGATGCGCGGCGACCGTCGCGCCCGCGCGCTCGGCCATCGCCAGCACCGCCGCGCCGCCGTCGCATTCCGCCAGCAGCCCCTTCTGCGTGACCGGCCTGCCCGCGCCCAGCGTCGCGGCGAGATCGAGGCCGCCCAGCAGCCGCTCCTCGCCGATATGGGCGGGGATGCGGCGCAGCGGCGCGCCCGGCGGCAGCCCGGCGGCCAGCCGCGCGAGCCATGCGTCGCGCGCCGGGCCGGGCCGCCCGCGCAGCCGCGCGCCGCCGAGGCCGCAAGGGTCGAGCGCCAGCAGGTCCGCCGCCAGCGCGGCGTCGTCCCACGCGCCGCCCGCAGCCTCTCCCGCAGCCTCTCCCGCAGCCCCAGCCGCAGCCCCAGCCGCAGCCGCGCCGGGCGATGCGCCGCCGGAGACGACGGGCGCGGCGGCGTTCACGCCGCCAGAACCGTGTCGAGCGCCCGCGCCACCCGCGCGCCGGACCCCGCCTCATCCAGCGGATCACGGCGCAGCCGGTGGCGCAGCGCGGCGGGGGCGACGGCGCGCAGGTGAGCGTCGGCCACGCCCCCGTCGCCAAGAAAGGCCGCCAGCGCCCGCGCCGCGCGCAGCAGCGTCAGCTCGCCGCGCAAGCCGTCGGCGTTCAGCGCGATGCACAGCTTCGCCGCCTTCTCCAGCGCCGCGTCGGGCGCCGCCACCTCCGGCAGGCGGGCGCGCGCGGCGAGGATCTTTTCGCGCAGCGTCTCCTCCTCCGCCGCCCATTCCGCCACGAAGGCCGCGCGATCACGGTCAAAGGCGTCGCGGCGGCGCACCACCAGGATGCGGTCGGCCAGATCGCGCGGCGTGCTGACCTCCACCGACAGGCCGAAACGGTCGAGCAGCTGCGGGCGCAGCTCGCCTTCCTCCGGGTTGCCGCTACCCACCAGCACGAACCGCGCCGGATGGCGCACGCTCAGACCCTCGCGCTCGACCACGTTCTCGCCCGAGGCCGCCACGTCGAGCAGCAGATCGACGAGGTGATCCTCCAGCAGGTTGACCTCGTCGATATAAAGAAAGCCGCGATGCGCGCGCGCCAGCAACCCCGGCTCGAACGCCTTCTCGCCATGGGTCAGCGCCCGCTCCAGATCGAGCGCGCCGACCACGCGATCCTCGGTGGCGCCGAGCGGCAGATCGACCACCGGCGTCGGCGCCGCCGCCGAGGGGCCGCCCCACTTGCCGCAGCCGGGGCCGGCGCAGGCGGCGGCGGCGGGGTCGCAACCATAGGGACAGCCCGCGACAACCGCGATCGGCGGCAGCAGCGCGGCGAGCGCGCGCACGGCGGTCGATTTGCCCGCGCCCCGGTCGCCGAACGCCAGCACCCCGCCCACGCCGGGGTCGATCGCCGCGATCAGCAGCGCGCGCTTCATCTCCTCCTGCCCGACGATGGCGGAGAACGGAAAAACGGTCGCCATGAGGGGGATGGTCCTTCCAAAACTGCCTGTCGGGCGGCACTTTCGGCATTCGCGGCGGCGGTGTCCAGCCGCGTTGACAGGTCAGGGACTGCGACCATGCGCCATGACGGCATCGACGCCGAACGCCCGCTGCGCGAGGCCTTCGCCCTGCGCTGGCGCGACGCCACCCGCTGGCGCGACAACGACGCCTACGGCCACATGAACAACGTGGTCTATTATGAATATTTCGACAGCGTGGTGAACCGCTGGCTGATCGACGTCGGCGCGCTGACGCCGCCCGGCGCCGACGCGCCGCCCGACAGGGTGATCGGCGTCGTGGCCGAGACCGCCTGCCGCTATTTCGCGCCGGTCGGCTTCCCGGAGACGGTCGAGACCGGGCTGACCGCCGCGCGGATCGGGCGCAGCTCCGTGACCTACCGGCTGGCGCTGTGGGGCGCGGGGCCGGAGGCGGCGGCGGTGTGCCGCTACGTCCATGTTTATGTTGACGCCGCGACGCGCCGCCCCGTCGCCCTGCCCGCCCCGCTGCGCGCCGCGCTGGAGACGCTGCAGGCGGCGTCTTGCCAAGCCCGGCGCGCGCCCCTATAGAGCGGCTCACCGAGGTTGGGGTGCGTAGCTCAGTTGGTAGAGCAGCTGACTCTTAATCAGCGGGTCCACGGTTCGAGCCCGTGCGCACCCACCAATCTCGCCGTTTAACATCACATTGGGCGCGACGCAGCGGCCTTTCCGCCGGGCGGCGGCGTAGAGTGGCTCAGGCCGACGGCAGCGCCTCCAGAGACGCCGACGCCAGCGCGGTGAGCCGTTCAGCGGCCGCGCGCACCGTCTCCGGCGCCGCTCCGGCCTCGCACAGCGCCTCCAGCGCCAGCGAATCGGCGCGCAGCCGCGCAAGGCCCACCTGCCCGGCCATGCCGCCCACCTCATGCGCCAGCCGCCCCAGCGCCTGCGACGCACCGCCTCCCGACAGCGGCGCGATCTGCGCCACGCGCTCGGCGAGCACGTCGCGCGTTCTCTCCAGCAGCATGGTGATTCGCGCGCCGAACGCCGCGCGCAGGCCGTCGAGCGCGGTAGGGTCGAAGATCGGCGGTTCGGGGGGCGCCTCGGCGCCGTCCCCAGGCGCGGCCTCGTGCATCTCCGTCATCTCCGCCCTCTCCGCCGATGCGCACCGGCGACCGTGACCAGAGGGGGTTAAGAAAAGGTGACGCTGCGGTTCAGGATGTCGTGAAGCCGCGCGTGTCGGCGGCGTCAGTCGTCCAGCAGCTCCGCCGCGAAATCCTCGCCCAGCGCGCCGCGCAACCGCGCCATGGCCAGCCGCAGCCGCGATTTCACCGTGCCCAGTGGCAGCGACAGCGCCGCCGCCGTCTCGGCGTGGCTGAAGCCGTCGTAGAACGCCAGCCGCACGACGGCGAGCTGATCGGGGCCGAGATCGTCGAGCGCCGCGCGCACCAGCCGGTCGCGGTCCGCCGCCGCCGCCGCCGCGTCGGCAGGCGGCGCCGGGTCGGGCCGGAACTGCGGGTCGTCGGGGTCGGGCGCCGGGCGGCGGCGGCGCGCCATGTCCACCCGGCGGTTGCGCGCGATGGCGAAAATCCATGTCGCGGCGCCCGCCTTCGCGGGATCGAAGGTCTCCGCCCGGCGCCAGATCGCCAGCATCACCTCCTGCGCGGCCTCGTCCGCCTCGGCCATCGGCGCGCCGCCACGCGCAAGAAACCCTTTCACCTTGCCCGCATAGCGCCCGAACAGATCGGCGAACGCCGCCCGGTCGCCGCGCGCGATCAGCGCCAGCAGGGCCTCGTCGCTGATTTCTTCAGGCGGCGGGGGGCGGTGGTTCAAGGCGCGGTCGTCCGGCGGCGAGGGGCGCGGGCGCGGCGCCTGAGGGCGAACTCTGGCGCCCGCGCCCGCTTTCGCGCTACACTAGGCGGTAATCGGACCCGATGAAACAGGGTATCGCGCATCCGGGCGTGTGCGCGGCTGGAAACCTTGAGGCGGAGAACAGGCTTGATGCTGAAGCAGGCGATGGGCGCGGCGGCGCTGGCGATGGCGCTGGGCGCGGGTCTTTGGGCGACGGGCGCGGCGGCGCAGAACACCTATCAGAGCGCCAGCGTGCAGCGCGACTGGAGCGTCTTCGAGTCCGGCGAGGGCGGCTCGCGCGTATGCTGGATCGTCTCGAAACCGAAGAAATGGGAGGCGCGGCGCGGCGCCAAGCGCGCGCAGGTCAACCGCGGCGACATCTATCTGATGGTGGCGGCGCGGCCCGGTCAGGGCGTGAAGAACGAGGTCAGCACGGTGATCGGCTACACCTTCCGCCCCGACAGCAAGGTGCGCCTCGACATCGGCGCCGGCACCTTCGAGATGTTCACTGACGGCGACAAGGCGTGGCCCGAGAACGCCGCCGCCGACGACCGGATCGTGGCGGCGATGAAGCGGGGAACCGACGCCGTGCTGACCGGGGTCTCCAGCCGGGGCACCACCACCATCGACACCTATTCGCTGCTGGGCTTCACCGCCGCGCTGGAAGAGGCGCAAAAGCTGTGCGGCTGAAATCAGGGAACCCGCCACGATGACGCCGACGCCTGCGCTGCAAGCCCTCGTGCCGGAGGTGGCGCCGCTGAAAAAGCCGCCCGTCCAGGCCAAGCCGACGCTGCTCGGCCTGCCCCGGCCCGCCCTGCGTGAAGCGCTGGCGGCGGCGGGCGTGGCGGAGCGCGAGGCGGCGATGCGCGCGGGGCAGCTCTGGGGCTGGCTCTACGGGCGCGGGGCGCGCGACTTTTCGGTGATGACCAACCTCTCAAAGGGGTTCCGGGCGTTTCTCGCCGAGACGTTTCGCATCGACCGCCCCGAGATCGTCACGCGGCAGGTCTCCGCCGACGGCACCCGCAAGTATCTGCTGCGCATCGAGGGCGGGCACGAGGTCGAGGCGGTCTATATCCCCGAGGAGGATCGCGGCACGCTCTGCGTCTCGTCGCAGGTCGGCTGCACGCTGACCTGCTCGTTCTGCCACACCGGCACGCAGAAACTGGTGCGTAACCTCACCCCCGCCGAGATCGTCGGCCAGATCCTCGTCTGCCGCGACGATCTGGGCGAATGGCCGGTGGCGGGCGTCAGGCCGCCGGAGCGGCGGCTGCTCTCCAACGTCGTGCTGATGGGCATGGGCGAGCCACTGTATAACTTCGAGGGCGTGCGCGACGCGATGCTGGTGGCGATGGACGGCGACGGGCTGTCGCTGTCGCGCCGCCGCATCACGCTGTCCACCTCCGGCGTCGCGCCGCTGATCCCGCGCGCCGGCGCAGAGATCGGCACGCTGCTGGCGATCTCGCTGCACGCGACCACCGACGACGTGCGCGACCAGCTGGTGCCGATCAACAGGAAGTGGAACATCGCCGCGCTGCTGGACGCCTGCCGCGCCTATCCCGGCCTCGGCAACGCCAACCGCATAACCTTTGAATATGTGATGCTGAAGGGCGTCAACGACAGCGACGCCGACGCGCGGCGGCTGGTGAAGCTGATCGCGGGCATCCCGGCCAAGATCAACCTGATCCCGTTCAACACCTGGCCCGGCACGGTCTATGAGCGGTCGAGCCGGGCGCGCATCGAGGCGTTCGCCGACATCGTCAACCGCGCCGGCTACGCCAGCCCGGTGCGCACGCCGCGCGGACAGGACATTCTCGCCGCCTGCGGCCAGTTGAAAAGCGCCACAGAGCGCGGGCGGCGCAGCGCGGCGCAGATCGCGGCCGAGATCACGGCCAAGGCTGCGGCGGCGGGCGCCGCCCCCCACGACGCCGCCTGAGCGTCGCGCAAGGGAGCCGCGCGTTGGAGACCTTCACCTGCCCCGCCTGCGGCGACCGGCTGTTCTTTCGCAACGCCGTCTGCGGCTGCGGCGCGGCGGTCGCCTTCGATCCCGCCGCGCGCGCGTTCGCCGCGCTGGGCGAGGACTGCGCGCCCTGCGCCAACCGCGACGCCATCGGCTGCAACTGGCGCGCAGGGCCTGACGGCGCACTCTGCGCAAGCTGCGCCATGACGCGCACCACGCCCGACCTCACAGTGGCCGATAACGCCGCGCTCTGGGCGGAGGCGGAGGAGGCCAAGCGCTGGGTGCTGGCCAACCTGATGCGCTGGGGCCTGTTCGCCGCGGGCGACCCCGGCCCGGCGCCAGTATTCGACATGCTGGGCGAACAGACCCGCAGCGGCGAGGCGCAGGTGGTCATGGGCCATCTCGACGGCGTGGTGACGATCAACATCGCCGAGGCCGACCCCGCGGTGCGCGAGGCGCGCCGCCAGCAGATGGCCGAGCGCTATCGCACCATGACCGGCCATTTCCGCCATGAGCTGGGGCATTTCGTCTTCGGGCGCCTGGCGGCGGCGGACGGCTTTCTCGACGCTTTCCGCGCGCTGTTCGGCGACGAGCGCGCCGACTATGGCGCGGCGCTGCGCCGCCACTACGCCGAGGGGCCGTCGGCGCCCGACGCCGCGCATGTCACCGCCTACGCCGCCGCGCACCCGCACGAGGACTGGGCGGAGGTGTTCGCCCATCACCAGCATCTGGTGGACATGACAGACAGCGCGGCGCGCATGGGCCTCGAATGCCCCGCGCTGTCCGCCGCCGGCGGCGCCGCCTTCGACCCCTACGCCTGCGGGGACGCCGAAACGGTGCTGGGCGTGGCGGCGGAGCTGGGTCTGGCGCTCAATCACGTCAACCGCGCGATGGGGCTGCGCGACATCTATCCCTTCGTGCTGACGGCGGCGGTGCGCGAGAAGCTGGCCTTCGCCCACCGCTGGATCGGCGCCGCCGCGTGACGACGCTCGAACAGCTTGGCGTCACCGCCGACCTTGGCGCAGGCGCCGGGTTCAAGGCGCTGTGGTCGCTGCTGGCGATCCTCGCGGTCTTCGCGCTGCGCTGGGCGCTGGTGCGCGCGGTGCGCGGCGGCGCGGAGATTCTCACCGACCGGCAACGCTGGTGGATCAGCCTGATCAAGAACCTCGCCACCGCCGCGCTGTTCGCCGGTCTGGTGGCGATCTGGGCCGACGAGATCAAGGCTTTCGCGCTGTCGATCGCCGCCGTGGCCGTGGCCTTCGTGATCGCGACCAAGGAGCTGTGGCTGTGCGTCACCGGCGCGACCTGGCGCGGCGCCAGTCAGGCGTTCTCGGTCGGCGACTGGATCGAGATCGGCCCGCATTCCGGCGAAGTGATCGAGGAGAATCTGCTGGCCACGGTGTTGCAGGAGATCGACCCGCACGATTTCTCCGTCACCGGCCGCATCATCTGGGCGCCCAACAGCCTGCTGCTCACCGCGCCGATCATCAACAACGGTTTCGGCAAGCGGTTCATATACTTCCAGTTCGACATTTACACCGAGCCGCACGCGGGCGCCGCCGCCACGATGGCGCGCATACGCGACGCGCTCGACGCCGCCACCGCCGAGTTTCACGAACTCGCCCGCCGCTACGCCGCGCGGATCGAACGCTCGGCGGGCGCCAAGCTGCGCGACCCCGCCCCGCGGGTCACCGCGCACACCACCGACCTCGCCAAGATCGCGTTCCGCTGCGCGGTGTTCTGCCCGCGCGAGCGCGCGGCGGCGGTGCGTGCGGCGGTGATGGCGGCTTATCTAGACGGCGGCCCCCCGCCGCCCGGCGGCGAGATGACAAAATGACCGCCCGGCGGCGAGACGCCAAAATGACCGCCCGGCGGCGAGACCTGAGCGCGAGCGCCCGAGGACTGTGCCGGGCTACCCTGCGACGATGTCGCGAATGGTGTCCTTGGCGCCGCCGACGGCGTTCTGCACCTTGCCCTCGGTCTTGAGCGCCTTGCCCTCGGCCTCGGCCTTGCCATCGCCAAGCGCCTTGCCTGCGGCCTCCTCGACGGCGCCTGCGACCTGCTTGGCGGAGCCGATGATGCGGTCTTTATCCATGATGCGCGTCCTTTTCAGCGTGAGAGACGATGCGGCGGCCTAAATCCGGCCCTGAACCAGCAGCACGATCAGGATGATCACCACGATCCCAAGGCCGCCGCTGGGAAAGTATCCCCAGCTTCGGCTGTGCGACCACGATGGCAGCGCGCCGATCAGGAACAGGATCAGCACGACGAGAAGAATGGTTCCAAGCATGACGAGCCTCCGGTTGACTTCATTCGGCGCAGGGCGGTCTCGCGCCGTCAGGCCGGGCGCTTTGCGGAAAGGGCGAGCAGCGCGCCTACCACCACTGCGGCGACGCCGCTGACGACATACCACATGGTGTTGTCGGTATAGCGGCCGGTCAGCGCGTCGGAGATCTGTTCGACCGGCGTGGTCGATGCCTGATAGGCGAACACCAGCAGCACCACGCCGACCGCCAGCACCGCCGCCCCGATAATCTGTTTCATATTCATCGCCGTCCCCCTCGTTGGTTATTTTTCATCGGCTGACGCGGTTTTCGTCAGTATTTATTTTACTTAAGTTGTAAATTTTATTTGGTGGCCGACCTGATAATTTACAAGGTATTTTCTATGACATATTTTTTTACATAAAAGTCGGCTGTGTCCGCCGCGTCGCCGCGCGCCGGTCAGATTGCGGTTTTCAGCCCTGCGGTTCGCGCCTAGACATGAACGGTCCGTCACCTGCGAAAGCGCTTCCGCCATGCCCCTGCCCCAGACCATGCGCGCCATCGAAATCTCCGCGCCCGGCGGCCCGGAGGTTCTGCGCGCCGCGATGCGGCCCGTCCCGACGCCCGGCCATGGCGAAATCCTGATCCGCGTCGCCTGCGCGGGCGTCAACCGCCCCGACGCGCTGCAACGCGCGGGCGCCTATGACCCGCCGCCGGGCGCGTCCGACCTGCCGGGGCTTGAGGTGTCCGGCGTGGTCGCCGCCGTGGGGCCCGGCGCGGCGCTTTGGGCCGTGGGCGACGAGGTCTGCGCGCTGACGCCCGGCGGCGGCTACGCCGAATACGTCGTCACCCACGAATCGCACGCGCTGCCCTGGCCGGGAGACCTTGCGCCGGAACAGGCCGCGGCGCTGTGCGAGACGTTCTTCACCGTCTGGACCAACGTGTTCGACCGCGCCGGGCTGAAGGCGGGCGAGACATTTCTGGTCCACGGCGGTTCGTCGGGCATCGGCACCACCGCCATTCAGCTCGCCCGCATTTTTGGCGCGCGGGTGTTCACCACCGTCGGCTCGGCGGAAAAGGCCGCCGCCTGCGCGGCGCTCGGCGCAGAGATCGCGATCAATTACCGCGAAAAGGACTTTGTCGAGGTGGTGCGCGCCGCCACCGGCGGGCGCGGCGTCGATGTAATCCTCGACATGGTTGGCGGCGACTACATCGCCCGCAACGTGCGCGCCGCCGCCGACAGCGCGCGCATCGTGATGATCGCATTCCTGAACGGCCCCAAGGCCGAGCTGAATTTCGCGCAGATGATGACCAAACGCCTGACGCTGACCGGGTCCACCCTGCGCCCGCGCACGATCGGCGAGAAGGCCGCCATCGCGGACGCCCTGCGCGCCCATGTCTGGCCGCTGATCGCGGCGGGACGCGTCGCGCCGGTGATGGACCGGGTCTTCGCGCTGGACGACGCCGCGCAGGCCCACGCCCGGCTGGAGAGTTCCGGGCATATCGGCAAGATCGTGCTGAAGGTCTGAAGGCGCGCCCTGCCCCCTCACCCCGACCCTCTCCCCCGGCGGGGGAGAGGGGGCGAAATCGACGCCGCCCGCGCGCCGCCGTCCCTGCAAGCACAGACGGCGCAGCCGCGCCCCCTCTCCCGCTCGCGGGAGAGGGTCGGGGTGAGGGGGGGGGGCGCTCAGCGCATCGCGGGCAGCGCCACCGTGCGGGCGCGGCAGTCGCGCGCCGTATCGCGGGCGCAGGGGCGCGGAGCGAGGTCGCGGGTGAGGCAGACGCGCACCTCGCGCAGGTGGCCGTCGCCGCAGGTCACCGTCACGCCGTCGGCCTCCATGTCCGGATTGGCCTCCAGAAACGCCGCCTCCACCACGCCCGGCGCGATCCGCACGTCGCGGCCCAGCCGCCGCAGCGCCGCCGGCCGCCTCACCCGCTCCCACGCCGCGCGCACCAGGGCGAAATAGGCCGAAGGCTCAAGCCCCGAACAGCGCCCGTGCTTGCGCCACTGATACCAGGCGAGACCGCCGGAGCCCATGATGTCGGCCATCGCCGCCGTCTCGCGGCGCGAGGGGTCGCGCGCCGGGGTGGCGCATTCCTGCGGCCAGCCGCGCTCGAACTGCGGCCAGAGGCCGTGGACGCTGAAGCCCAGCCCCTCGCCCGCCCTGCATTGCGGCGCGCGGCGGTCGTCGCCGTCCAGCGCGCACCAGCTGGCGTTCCACGACAAGGCGAGAACATAATAGTCGAAAACGCCCGCGCGATCCTGCGCGACCGCGCCGCCGCCGCTCAACAACAGCGCGAAAACAACGATCAACCGCACCACAAGCCCCCTTTATTCCCGACGTCGCTGCTTATATACGAAGCACACTTTCCCCGCGACCGCCGAGAACGCGCCGCCTGCGCCCGGTCCCCGAGAGCGCGGGCGGATCCTATGCGAGGAGTCGAAGCCATGGCCGATCTGCCGCTGATGCCGAAAGCCACCGCCGTCTGGCTGGTGGACAACACCACGCTGACCTTCGAGCAGATCGCGGCGTTCACCGGCATGCACCTGCTCGAAGTGACCGGCATCGCCGACGGCGAGGTGGCCGAGGGGATCAAGGGCATCGACCCGGTGCTGACCGGGCAGCTGTCGCGTCAGGAACTCGCCCGCTGCGAGGCCGACCCGCGCGCCCGGCTGCGGCTGGAGAAGAAAGCGTCGCTGCTGGCGCCGGAACCCAAGCGCAAGGGGCCGCGCTACACGCCGCTGTCCAAGCGGCAGGACCGCCCCTCCGCCATCGCCTGGCTGGTGCGCTATCACCCCGAACTGACCGACGGCGCGATCTCCAAGCTGGTCGGCACCACCAAGACCACCATCGAATCGGTGCGCGGCAAGACGCACTGGAACACGCCCAACATCCGCCCGGTCGATCCGGTCGCGCTGGGCCTTTGCAAGCAGACCGAGCTTGACGAGGCGGTGCGCGTCGCCGCCGCGAAAAAGGCGCGCGAAAGCGGCGAGCCGGTGCTGACCGACGAGGAAAAGCTGAGCCTGATGTCCACCGAGCAGTCGCTGACCGCCTCGCGTGAGCCGCGCCTGCCCAGTTCGATGACCGGGCTGGAGAATTTCACGCTCAGCGACAGCGGCGACAGCAGCGAGGATCCGCGCGGCCCGGCGCTCGACCCCGACGCGCTGTTCAACCTGCCGCGCGGCGACGCGGACCACGACGACGACGAGGAAAGCCTCGACCCGCGCGACCGCCGCTGACGCCGGGCTGCGGCTGCGGCAGGCGACGCGCCGTTGACAGCGCGCCGCGCCGCGCCCATTTTCCCGCCCCGCGCGGCGTCCGCGCAGCAGGAGCGTAGCCGCCATGGCCGTCGTCGTCGTCGAGTCCCCCGCCAAGGCGAAAACCATCAACGGCTATCTCGGCAAGGACTACACCGTTCTGGCGTCCTACGGCCATGTGCGCGACCTGCCGCCCAAGGACGGCTCGGTGGACACCGAGCATGATTTCGGCATGGTCTGGGAGATCGATACCAAGTCCGCCAAGCATGTGCGCGCCATCGCCGACGCGCTCAAGGCCGACGGCGAACTGATCCTCGCCACCGACCCCGACCGCGAGGGCGAGGCGATCTCGTGGCACCTGCTGGAGGCGCTGCGCGCGCGCAAGGCGCTGAAAAAGGACGCGCCGGTCAGCCGCGTGGTGTTCAACGCCATCACCCGCTCCGCCGTCACCGAGGCGATGAAGGCGCCGCGCCAGATCGACCAGCCGCTGGTGGACGCCTATCTGGCGCGCCGCGCGCTCGACTATCTGGTGGGCTTCACCCTGTCGCCGGTGCTGTGGCGCAAGCTGCCCGGCGCCAAGTCGGCGGGGCGGGTGCAGTCGGTGGCGCTGCGGCTGATCGTGCAGCGCGAAATGGAGATCGAGGCGTTCCGCCCGCGCGAATACTGGAGCGTGAAGGCCGAACTGGTCACGCCGCGCGGCGAGACGTTCGAGGCGCGGCTGACAACGCTGGACGGGCGCAAGCTCGACCGCTTCGACCTCGCCACCGAGGCCAACGCGCAAGGCGCGGTGGACGCCGTCGCCGCCGCCGCGCTGAGCGTCGCCTCGGTCGAGGCGAAACCGGCGTCGCGCAACCCGTATCCGCCGTTCATGACCTCGACGCTGCAACAGGAGGCCAGCCGCAAGCTGGGCTTCGGCGCCAGGCAGACCATGAGCACGGCGCAGCGGCTGTATGAGGCCGGCTGGATCACCTACATGCGCACCGACGGCGTGGACATGGCGCCCGAGGCCGTGACCGCCGCGCGCGCCGCCATCGGCCAGCGCTATGGCGAGGTTTACGTCCCGAAATCGCCGCGCCTCTACAAGACCAAGGCCAAGAACGCGCAGGAGGCGCACGAGTGCATCCGCCCCACCGCCTTCGACAAGGGTCCGGACGCGGCGGCGGCGCTGGAGGCGGACCAGCGGCGGCTCTACGAACTGATCTGGAAGCGCGCGGTCGCCAGCCAGATGGAGGCGGCGCGGCTGGAGCGCACCACCGTCGAGATCGCGGGGCCGCGCGTCGGCCTGCGCGCCACCGGCCAGGTGGTGAAGTTCGACGGCTTTCTCAGGGTCTATGAGGAAGGCCGCGACGACGACGACAGCGAGGACGGCGCCCGCCTTCCCGAGATCCGGCAGGGCGAGCCTGCGCGCAAGGCGGCGCTGAAAGGTTCCGCCATCGCCGCCGAACTCGGCCGCATCGCCGCGCGCGACGAGGCGGTGATCGCCGACGACGACCGGGTGGCGGGCGCGGTCTGCGCGCGCGACGAGGCGATCCTTGGCGTCCAGAGCCACACCCAGCCGCCGCCGCGCTATACCGAGGCGACGCTGGTCAAGCGGATGGAGGAGCTCGGCATCGGCCGCCCCTCCACCTACGCCTCGATCATCGACACGATCCAGAGCCGCGACTATGTGCGCAAGGACAAGAACCGGCTGATCCCCGAGGACAAGGGCCGGCTGGTGACGGCGTTTCTTGAGAGCTATTTCCCCCGCTACGTCGAATACGACTTCACGGCGGCGCTGGAGGAGGAGCTTGACGAGGTCTCCGGCGGGCGCGCCGACTGGAAGGCGCTGCTGCGGCGGTTCTGGGACGACTTCTCCGCCGCCGTCGGCGAGACGAAGGAGTTGCGCATCTCCGAAGTGATCGAGCGCATCAACGAGGCGCTGGGGCCGCACCTGTTCCCCGACCTTGGCGACGGGGTCGATCCGCGCGCCTGCCGCGCCTGCGAGGGCGGGCGGCTGAGCCTGAAAACCGGCAAGTTCGGCGCCTTCATCGGCTGCTCGAACTATCCCGAATGCCGCTTCACGCGGCCGCTGGGCGGCGCCGAGGAGGGCGCGGAAGGCGGCGCCGACCGGGTGCTGGGCCATGACGACGCGGGAACCCCGGTGCACCTCAAGATCGGCCGCTTCGGGCCTTACGTGCAGCTTGGCGAGCCGGGCGAGGACAACCCCAAGCCCAAGCGCGCCTCGGTGCCCAAGGGCGCGCCGCTCGACGCGCTCGATCTGGCCAAGGCGCTCGACCTGCTCGCCCTGCCCCGCCTGATCGGCCCCCACCCCGAGGACGGCGAACCGATCGAGGCCGGCATCGGGCGGTTCGGACCGTATGTGAAATGCGGCAAGACCTACGCCAGCGTGCCCAAGGACGAGGATGTGCTGACCATCGGCATGAACCGCGCCGTGGATCTGATCGCCGCCAAGCGCGCGGGCTTCGCCAGGCGCGGCGGCGCGACGGCGCTGCGCAGCCTCGGCGAGCACCCCGACGGCGGCGCGGTGGAGGTGTTCGAGGGCCGCTACGGCCCCTACGTCAAATGGGGCAAGGTCAACGCCACCCTGCCAAAGGAGCTTGCGCCCGACGCGGTGACGCTGGCCGAGGCGCTGCCGGTGCTGGCGGCCAAGGCGCCCGCGAAAAAGACCGCGAAAGCCAAGCCCGCAAAGACGAAGGCGGCGAAGCCGAAGACCGCCGCCGCCAAGGCCAAGGCGCCCGCAAAAACCGCAAAACCCAAGGCGGCGCCCAAGGCCGGGTCGCGGCCCCGCGCGCGCAAGGCTGCGGGCGGCGCGGCGGGCGACGAGGGCTGACCGCGCGCCATCCCGGGGATGGTGGCGGCGCGTCTGAACGACGCCGCGCCGGACGCAGCCCCGGCCTTGCGCGCCGCAACCTCTGCCGGACTGCGCGATGACGCCCGAACGGCCCCGGCTCAGGGGCGGGTCGGCGACAGCGGCGGGCGACGAGGGCCGCTCGCGCGCTATCTGGCCCAGGCGAAGCCAGACCGGAGACGCCCGCGCCATGCGCCTTGCCAGCCTCGCCCTCGCCGCCCTCGCCCTGCTGATCGCCTGCGGCCGCGCCCCCGCCCCTGCAAGCGACAGCGGCAGGATCACGCTGACGCATGACGGGCGCGCGCGCACGGCGATCCTCGACGCCGCGCCGGACCTGCGCGACGCGCCGCTGCTGATCGTGCTGCACGGCGGCATCGGCTCCGCCGCCTTCGTGCGCCGCCGCGCGGGCGTGACGCTCGCCGCGCAGGGCTGGGCGGTGGCGTGGCCAGAGGCGCTGGACGACTGGAGCGACGGCAGGCGCGACGCCGACGGGCGCCCGTTCAGCGACGCCGACGACGTGGGCTTTTTGCGCGCGCTCGCCGACACACTGGCGGCGCAGGATGTCGTGGACCGCGACCGGGTGTTCGTCGCCGGGCCGTCGATCGGCGGGATGATGACCCTGCGCGTTGCCTGCGACGCGCCCGACCTGATCGCAGGCGCCGTGGTCGCCATCGCCGCGCTGCCCGAGGGGCTGGACTGTCTCGCCGACGCCCCGCTGCCGACGCTGTTCCTGCACGGCAGCGCCGACGCCATCGTGCCGCCGCAGGGCGGGCGGATCGGCGGCGACAGCATCTTCATCCGCGATCGTGGCCGTGTCGGCGCCATCGACGACACCGTGGCGCTGTTCGCCGCGCGCAACGGCTGCGACGGCTTCGCCGAGACCGCCCTGCCCGACCGCGACCCCGCCGACGCCTCGCGCGCGCTGAGGCGCGACTATCGCGGCTGCGCGGCGCCGCTGGTCCACTATGTGGTCGAGGGCGGCGGCCACACCTGGCCCGGTTCGCGCCCGTTCCCGCTCGGCGCCGCGCTGCTCGGCGCGACCAATCGGGATTTTTCCGCGACCGCCGCCATCGAGGCGTTCCTGATCGGCCTCGCGGGCGACTGACCGCGCCGAAGATGGGCGCCCGCGCGGCTTTCCGCCTAAACTTTAGGCATTAACGTCATGACGGGCGCAGGCGTGAATCCCCTCTGGAAACTTGCGCCGCGCTTTGCTCTGGTCACAATACAGACATGGGAGCGGCGCGATGTTCGACGAGATGATGGGCAAGGACGGCGCGCGGGCGCCCTATCACGCCGTCGCGCGCTGGCTTGAGACAGTGGGCGCCGACGCGCTGGAGCTGAAGCGGCTGGAGGCGGAGACGCTGTTTCGCCGCATCGGCATCACCTTCGCGGTCTATGGCGAGGGCGGCGACCCCGAGCGGCTGATCCCCTTCGACCTGATCCCGCGCGTGTTCGCGGCGGAAGAGTGGCGCACGCTGTCGCGCGGCATCACCCAGCGGGCGCGCGCGCTCAACGCCTTCCTGCACGACGTCTATCATCGCGGCGAGATCCTCAAGGCCGGCGTGATCCCCGAGACCCTGGTTTTTCGCAACGACGCCTTCCTGCCCGAGATGGTCGGCGTCGATCCTCCGGGAAAGATCTACAGCCACATCGTCGGCATCGACATCGTGCGCACCGGGCCTGACGACTTCATGGTGCTGGAGGACAACTGCCGCACGCCCTCCGGCGTCTCCTACATGCTGGAGAACCGCGAGATCATGATGCGCATGTTCCCCGACCTGTTCGCGGGCGGGCGGGTGCAGCCGGTGGACAGCTATCCCGACATGCTGCGCGCGACACTGGAGGAGGTCGCGCCGAAAGCCTGCAGCCAGGACCCGACCTGCGTGGTGCTGACGCCGGGGCCGCTGAATTCCGCCTATTACGAGCACAGCTTTCTCGCCGACCAGATGGGCGTTGAACTTGTCGAATCGCGCGACCTGTTCGTGGATGAGGGGCTGGTGTGGATGCGCACCACGCAAGGCCCGCGCCGGGTGGACGTGATCTATCGCCGCATCGACGACGACTTCCTCGACCCGCTGGTGTTCCGCGCCGACAGCGTGCTGGGCGTCGCCGGTCTGATGAACGCCTACCGCGCGGGCGGCGTGACCATCGTCTCAGCCCCCGGCGCGGGCGTGGCCGACGACAAGGCGGTGTATGTCTATGTGCCCGAGATGATCCGGTTCTATCTTGGCGAGGCGCCGATCCTGAAGAACGTGCCGACGTGGCAGTGCGGCAAGCCCGAGGACCGCGCCCATGTGCTGAGCCACCTGGGCGAGGTGGTGGTGAAGGAGGTCCACGGCTCCGGCGGCTACGGCATGCTGATCGGCCCGAAATCCACCAGAGCCGAGCAGGAGGCGTTCGCGAAAAAGATCGAGGCCGACCCCGGCGCCTTCATCGCCCAGCCCACGCTTGAACTCTCCACCGTCCCCTCGCTCAGCCCGCTGGGGCCAAGGCCCCGTCATGTGGACTTTCGCCCCTACGCCCTTCTCGGCAAGGAGGTCCGCCTCACCCCCGGCGGCCTGACCCGCGTCGCGCTGCGCGAGGGCTCGCTGGTGGTGAACTCCAGTCAGGGCGGCGGGGTCAAGGATACCTGGGTTCTGGCGGGATGACGACGATGGCGACGCTGAGCAGAACCGCTTCCGACCTGTTCTGGATGGCGCGCTATCTGGAGCGCGCCGAGGCGATGGCGCGGCTGGTCGAGATGGGGCGGCGCATGGCCATGCTGCCCAACACGCCGGAGGGCCATCGCGAGGAATGGCTGTCGGTGATGGCGGCGGCGGGCTGCGCCAAGCATTTCGCCGGGCGCGACATGGACGAGCGCGCGGTGATCGCGGGGCTGGTGCTCGACCGCGAGAATCCCTCGTCCATCGTCTCCTGCCTCGACCGCGCCCGCCACAACGCCCGCTCGGTGCGCACCGCGCTGACGACGCAGGCGTGGGAGACGCTCAACGAGGCGTGGCTGCGCCTCGGCGACATCACGGAGTCGGCGGTGGTGCGCGAGTTGCCGCAGACTCTGGACTGGGTGAAGGGCCGCTGCGCGCAGTTTCGCGGCGCGTCGGACGCCACCATGCTGCGCGACGACCGCTTCGACTTCGCCCGCCTTGGCCTCTATATCGAACGCGCCGACATGACGCTGCGCCTGCTAGACGTGAAATATTATATCCTGCTGCCCGAGACCGACGTGATCGGCGGCGGGCGCGACCGGCACCAGTGGACGTCGGTTCTGGTGGCGACTTCCGCCTTGCGCGCCTATCACTGGGTGTATCGCGGCGACTATTCGCCGTGGCGGATCGCCGACTTTCTGACGCTGAACCGCGCCTGCCCGCGCTCGCTGGCCTATTGCTGCGACGAGATCGTGACCGCGCTCGACCGGCTGGCGCGCGGCTATGGCGCGCGGCACGCCTGTCACGCCACGGCGGGCGAGACTGTGGCGCTGCTCACCGATCTCGACATCGGCGAAATTTTTCAGAACGGCCTGCACGAGTTCCTGACCGACGCCATCGCCCGCAACAACCGCCTGACGGCTGAAATCGCCAAGGCCTATCACTTCTAGGGGCGCCATGAAGCTCGCAATCCGCCACCGAACCGCCTACGCCTACGATCCAGCCGTCAGCGCGGTGGCGATGCGGCTGAAGCTGTTTCCTTCCGTGTTCGCCGGCCAGAAGACGCTGTCCTGGACGGTCACGCTCAATGGCGCCGCGACAGAGCCGGACTTTCGCAACGGCTATGGCGACGCGGTGGCGACACGGTTCCTGCGCGGCGGCGTGACGGCGGTGGAGGTGATCGCTGAGGGCGTGGTCGAGACCGCCGACCTTGCGGGCGTGCTGCGCGGCCACCGCGCGCCGCTCAAACCCGGCGTCTGCCTGCGCGACACCCCGCGCACCCGCGCCGACGCCTTGATCTTGGCGCTGGCGCGCGAAGCCGACGCTACCGGCGGCGCGCCGATCGAGCGCGCCCATGCGCTGCAGGATCTCGTGACCGCGCGCGTCGCCTACCGCGCAGGGTCCACCCACGCCGCGACCACGGCGGCGGCGGCGCTGGCGGCGGGCGAAGGCGTCTGTCAGGACCACGCCCATGTGATGATCGCCGCCGCCCGCGCGCTCGGCTGGCCCGCGCGCTATGTGGCGGGCTACTATCTCGCGTCGGCGGAGGGCGACGGCGAGGGCGCGACCCACGCCTGGGCCGAGATCTGGGTGGAGGGGCTGGGCTGGGTCGGTTTCGACGCCGCCAACGACCTCTGCCCCACCGACGCCTATGTGCGGCTGTGCTCGGGGCTGGACGCCGCCGACGCGGCGCCGCTGCGCGGTCATGCCTCCGGCGTGGCGGCGGAGACGCTGGCGGTTGAGGTCTCGGTGAGGCCGCTTCAGGCGCAGGCGCAAACCCAGCAGTAGAAACGCGACCTCAGCGCAGGGCGGCGAGCAGGGCGAAATCGGCGCCTTCCGCCACCCATGCATCCAGCGCGGCGAACACCCCGGCGTGGCGCAGGATCAGGAACTCCCCAGTCAGCGTGACCAGCCGCCGCGACGCGCGCATGTCGCGCACGCGCGGTCCATAGACACTCGGCCCCGGCGCCGCGCGCATCCGCGCCCCGTCGATGGCGATGATCGCCGCGCGGGCCTCCCGAAGCCGGTCGAGGTATCGGCCCGCCGCCGCCTTGCGCGCCCTCGGCGTCGCCGGGTCCGCCAGGGTCGAGAGCGCGCCTGAGCAAGCGTCCGCCAGAACCGCGACAAACGCGACGTCGGTGGTGCGCGACATGAATTTTCCGCGATTTTCGTAATGCTTGCAAACGCTGATGCGCCCCGCGTCATTGGCGGCGAAAGCGGGCGAGAGCGAGGCCGCGGTCTGTGCCGCGGCGAGAAGCGCCGTGGCGGCCAGGATACGGATGCGACGCATGCACTGCTTCTTTATCCCCCGAACGATACCGCAGATCATTGTCATATTACCGTCAATAAAACGTTAGAAAACTTGTAGCGACGGCGGTCGCACGGCAGGCTGACGCGCCGCAGTCGCGCGCTGCAACGCCGGGGGCGGGGCTGGTCGCCGCAGGCGCTGCACGATCGTGCCTCCGGCGTGGCGGCGGAGACGCTGGCGGTTGAGGTCTCGGTGAGGCTGATTCAGGCGCAGGCGCAAACCCGGCAGCAGGAACGGCGCCACCCGATCATGCGCGTTTGCGCTCGCGCGCCCCATGGCTTATCAGGAAGAAGGCGTAGCCCTCTTAGCTCAGCTGGCCAGAGCAACCGCCTTGTAAGCGGTAGGTCGTCCGTTCGAATCGGACAGGGGGCACGCGCCGCAATCAGACGCCGATAAAGCCGCCAAGGCTGGCGCGATCGCCTCGAAACAGGCTTGTGTCGGCATGATTTGCACGCTTGCCGCTTCGCGGGCGCGGTGCCGCAAAAAAGCCCGCGCGCGGTTTCGCCGCGCGCAGGTTGCGTCACACCGCCGCGCTCAGTGCGCGCGGATCTCGTCGGTCTCCACATCCGCAGGCGCAGGCACCGCCTTGTCGATCTGCTCCTCGTCCCAGGTGATCGGCTCCGGCTGGCGCACCAGCGCGACCTTGAGCACCTCGGCGACGGTCTCGACCGGGATGATCTCCAGCCCTTCCTTCACGTTGTCGGGGATGTCGCGCAGGTCCTTGGCGTTGTCCTTTGGGATCAGCACCACCTTCACCCCGCCGCGCAGCGCCGCCAGCAGCTTTTCCTTCAGTCCGCCGATGGGCAGCACCGCGCCGCGCAGCGTCACCTCGCCGGTCATCGCCACGTCGCGGCGCACCGGAATATCGGTGAGCACCGACACGATCGAGGTCACCATGCCGACGCCCGCCGACGGCCCGTCCTTGGGCGTGGCGCCCTCGGGCACGTGCACATGGATGTCGATCTTCTCGAACAGCGGCGGCTTAACGCCATAGCGCGTCGCCTGACTGCGCACGAAGGACGACGCCGCGTCGATGGACTCCTTCATCACGTCGCCCAGCTTGCCGGTGGTCTTCATCCGCCCCTTGCCGGGCAGTTTCAGCGCCTCCAGCGTCAGCAGCTCGCCGCCGACCTCCGTCCACGCCAGCCCGGTGGTGACGCCGACCTGATCGCGCTCCTCGGCCATGCCATACTTGAAGCGCGGCACGCCGAGGAATTCCTCGATCTTCTCCGGCGTCACGACCACGGTCTTTTCCTGGCCGCGCACGATCTGCGTCAGCGCCTTGCGGCACAGCTTGGCGATCTCGCGCTCGAGGTTGCGCACGCCGGCCTCGCGGGTGTAGCGCCGCACGATCAGGCGCAGCGCCTCGTCGGTCAGCTCGAACTCGCCCTTCTTCAGGCCGTGCGCCTTTTCCTGCTTGGCCTGCAGGTGACGGCGCGCGATCTCGATCTTCTCGTCCTCGGTGTAGCCCGAAAGCGGAATGATCTCCATGCGGTCCAGCAGCGGGCGCGGCATGTTGTAGGTGTTGGCCGTGGTCAGGAACATCACGTCCGAGAGGTCGTATTCAACCTCGAGATAGTGGTCGATGAACGTGCTGTTCTGCTCGGGGTCGAGCACCTCCAGCATCGCCGAGGCCGGATCGCCGCGGAAATCCTGACCCATCTTGTCGATCTCGTCGAGCAGGATGAGCGGATTGGAGGTCTTGGCCTTCTTCATCGACTGGATGATCTTGCCGGGCATCGAGCCGATATAGGTGCGCCGGTGGCCGCGGATCTCGGCCTCGTCGCGCACGCCGCCGAGCGAGATGCGGATGAACTCGCGCCCCGTGGCCTTGGCGACCGACTTGCCCAAGCTGGTCTTGCCCACGCCCGGCGGGCCGACGAGGCACAGGATCGGGCCTTTCAGCTTCTGGCTGCGCTGCTGCACCGCCAGATATTCGATGATGCGCTCCTTGACCTTCTCCAGCCCGTAGTGGTCGTTCTCCAGCACGGTCTCGGCGAGCTTGAGATCCTTCTTGACGCGGCTGCGCTTGCCCCACGGGATCGACAGCATCCAGTCGAGATAGTTGCGCACCACCGTCGCCTCGGCCGACATCGGCGACATCTGGCGCAGCTTTTTCAGCTCGCCCAGCGCCTTGTCGCGGGCCTCCTTGCTGAGCCGGGTCTCCTCGATGCGCGCCTCAAGCTCGGAGGCGTCGTCGCGGCCCTCCTCGCCCTCGCCCAACTCCCGCTGGATCGCCTTCATCTGTTCGTTGAGGTAGTATTCGCGCTGGGTGCGCTCCATCTGGCTCTTGACGCGGGTCTTGATCTTGCGCTCGACCTGGAGCACCGAGATCTCACCCTGCATCAGCCCGTAGATGCGCTCCAGCCGCGCGCCGACCTCGGTCAGCTCCAGCAGTTTCTGCTTTTCGGTCAGCTTGATGCTGAGGTGGCCGGCGATGGTGTCGGCCAGCTTGCCGCCGTCCTCGATCTGACCGACGGTCGCCACCGCCTCCTGCGGCACATTCTTGTTCAGCTTGACGTATTTCTCGAACTCGCCCGCGATCGAGCGCACCAGCGCCTCGACCGCCGCCGGTTCGTCCACCGTCTCCTCCAGCAGCGCGGCGCGCCCCTCGAAAAACTCGGTCCGGTCGGTGTAGCCGAGGATGCGCGCGCGGCTCTTGCCCTCGACCAGCACCTTCACGGTGCCGTCGGGCAGCTTGAGCAGTTGCAGCACGTTCGCCACGGCGCCGATCTCGAAGATCTCGTCGGCGGCGGGGTCGTCGCGGCTGGCGTCCTTCTGGCTGGCCAGCAGGATCTGCTTGTCCTCGCGCATCACTTCTTCCAGCGCGCGCACGGATTTCTCGCGTCCCACGAACAGCGGCACGATCATGTGGGGGAAAACCACGATGTCGCGCAGCGGCAGGACGGGAAGGGTGACTTCGGTCATCTGGCTCTGGCCCTTTCGCAAGGCGGGGCGCCCCTGCATGGCGACGCCGCGCCCCCAGGTGAGGTTCACTTGGCCTTAACTTGTGCATCGCCGCGCGCGGATCAAGGCGCGCGCGAACAGAATGAGATCAGGCGGTCGCGCCGTCGCGCTTTTCGGCGTAGATCTGCAGCGGCTTGGCCTTGCCGTCGATCACTTCCTCGTTGACGACGACTTCCTCGACCCCGTCCATGTCGGGCAGGTGGAACATGGTGTCGAGCAGCACGTCCTCAAGGATCGAGCGCAGGCCGCGCGCGCCGGTCTTGCGCTCGATGGCGCGGCGCGCCACCGCCTTCAGCGCCTCGCGGGTGAAGCTGAGCTTGACGCTCTCCATCTCGAACAGGCGCTGATACTGGCGCACCAGCGCGTTCTTCGGCTCGGTCAGGATGGTGACCAGCGCCTCCTCGTCGAGGTCGCGCAGCGTGGCGATCACCGGCAGACGGCCGACGAACTCGGGGATCAGGCCGAATTTCAGCAGATCCTCCGGCTCAAGCGACATCAGCAGCTCGCCGGTCTTCTTGTCGTCTTCGGCCTTGACGTTGGCGCCGAAGCCCATCGCCGAGCCTTTGTTGCGCTGCGAGATGATCCGGTCCAGCCCGGCGAAGGCGCCGCCGCAGATGAACAGGATGTTGGTGGTGTCAACCTGGAGGAACTCCTGCTGCGGGTGCTTGCGCCCGCCCTGCGGCGGCACGGAGGCGACCGTGCCCTCCATGATCTTGAGCAGCGCCTGCTGCACGCCCTCGCCGCTCACGTCGCGGGTGATCGAGGGATTGTCCGACTTGCGGCTGATCTTGTCCACTTCGTCGATATAGACGATGCCGCGCTGCGCCCGCTCCACGTTGTAATCGGCCGATTGCAGCAGCTTGAGGATGATGTTCTCGACGTCCTCGCCGACATAGCCGGCCTCGGTCAGCGTGGTGGCGTCGGCCATGGTGAACGGCACGTCGAGGATGCGCGCCAGCGTCTGCGCCAGCAGCGTCTTGCCGCAGCCGGTGGGGCCGATCAGCAGGATGTTGGACTTGGCCAGCTCCACGTCGCTCGACTTGCTGGCGTGCGCCAGCCGCTTGTAGTGGTTATGCACCGCCACGGACAGCACGCGCTTGGCCATTTCCTGCCCGATGACATAGTCGTCGAGCACCTTGCAGATCTGTTTCGGCGCGGGCACCCCGTCGGAGGAGCGGACAAGGCCGCTCTTGGTCTCCTCGCGGATGATGTCCATGCACAGCTCGACGCATTCGTCGCAGATGAACACGGTGGGGCCCGCGATCAGCTTGCGCACCTCGTGCTGGCTCTTGCCGCAGAACGAGCAATAGAGCGTGCTCTTGGCGTCGGTAGCGCTGGTCTTGCTCATCCGTCCGTCTCCTCAGGCCGTGGGGCCCGCCGGCGGACGCGCCGCCGACCTGCCCTGTCGCAATCGCGACATGTTCCATAGGAACACGGTCGCGACCGGGGTTCAAGCGCGGGCGCGGCGCCCGGCGCCCGCCTCAGGCAGCATCGGGCGCGTCTTCGCGCCGCGACACGATGGTGTCCACCAGTCCCCAGTCCCGCGCCTGCTCCGCTGTCATGAAATTGTCGCGATCCAGCGCTCTTTCCACGGTGTCATAGTCCTGACCGGTGTGTTTCACGTAAATGCGGTTAAGCCGCTCTTTCAGCTCAAGGATCTCCTTGGCGTGCAGCGCGATGTCGGACGCCTGACCCTGAAAGCCGCCCGAGGGCTGATGCACCATCACCCGGCTGTTGGGCAGCGAGAAACGCATGTCCTTCTCGCCCGCGCACAGCAACAGCGACCCCATCGACGCCGCCTGCCCCACCACCAGCGTCGAAACCTTGGGCCGGATGTATTGCATCGTGTCATAGATCGACAGGCCCGACGACACCACGCCGCCGGGGCTGTTGATGTACATCGAGATGTCCTTCTTGGGGTTTTCCGCCTCAAGAAACAGCAGCTGCGCCACCATCAGCGTGGACATGCCGTCGTGCACCGGCCCCGACAGAAAGATGATCCGCTCTTTCAGCAGCCGCGAAAAGATGTCGTAGGCCCGTTCGCCGCGGCTGGTCTGCTCGACCACCATCGGCACCAGCGTGTTCATGTAGACGTCGATGGGATCGCGCATCGGGCGGCCTTCTCAAAGGGGGCGACGGATGCGGCGCGGGGATGCGCGCCGCCAGCGGCCTGAGTCGTAATGCGCCCGCCCCCCGGCGGCAAGGCGCGGATGCGCTCAATCCTCGTCAAGCGCGTCCAGCGCCGCCTGCAGGGCGTCCTTGGAGACCGGCTTCTCCTCGACCTTCGCCAGTTCAAGGATGTAGTCCACCACCTTGTCCTCATACAGGGGCGCGCGGATCTGCTGAAGCGCGCCCTCGTTCTGGCGGATGAAGTCGAAGAACTGCCGCTCCTGCCCCGGATACTGCCGGGCCTGACGCATCACCGCCTCGGTCATCTCCTGATCGGAGATCTTCACCTCGGCGCTCTTGCCGACATGCGCCAGCAGCAGGCCGAGGCCGACGCGGCGGCGCGCCAGCGCCAGATGCTCCTCGGTCGGCTCGATCGCCGGGTGATCGTGGCCGTGGGCGTCCTTGTTCTCCTCGTGCCAGAGCTGGTGGGCGATCTGGCCCGCCTCGGCGTTCACCAGGCTCTCGGGCAGGTCGAACGACACCTTCTCGTCGAGCGCGTCGAGCAGCTTGCGCTTGAGCAGCGCGCGGGCGGCGCCCTTGTATTCCTCCGCCAGCCGCTCGCGGATCTGGCCCTTCAGCGCCTCCAGATCGTCGGCCCCGAACTTCTGCGCCAGCGCGTCGTCGATGGCGGCGGGCGCGGGCGCGCGGACCTCCTTCACCGTGCAGGAGAACACCGCGTCCTTGCCGGCCAGATTCGGCGCGCCGTATTCCGCCGGGAAGCTGACCGATACCTCGCGCGCCTCGTCCGCCGTCGCGCCGACAAGCTGCGCCTCGAAACCGGGGATGAAGCTGTTCGAGCCGAGCACCAGCGGATAATCCTCCGCCGCGCCGCCCTCGAACGCCTCGCCATCCACCTTGCCGAGGAAATCGATCACCACCTGATCGCCGTCCTCGGCGGCGCCGTCCTTCGGCTCGAAGTTCTGCGCCGATTTGGCGAGGTTCTCCAGCGCCTCGCCCACCGCGCCGTCCTCGACCTCGGCGACCAGCCGCTCCAGCGTGATCGTCGAGAAATCGATTTCGGGGATGTCGGGAAGCTGCTCATAGGCGATCTCGATGTCGAGGTCGTCGCCTTCCTTGAAATCCTGATTGGCGATCTTGATGTCGGGCTGCGCGGCGGGCTGGTGGCCGGTGGTCTCGAAATGGCTGCGCAGCGCGTCGTCCACGCTCTCCTGCACCGCCTCGCCCAGCACGCTCTTGCCGAACATCTTCTTCAGCAGCGGCGTCGGCGCCTTGCCCTTGCGGAAGCCCTTCATCTGAAAGTCGGCGCGCACGGCCTCAAGC
>CAZOZE010000150.1:0-8146 GCA_964584215.1 uncultured Rhodobacterales bacterium | reverse complement strand
GGACAACAGCTTCACGCCCTTGTCCAGCCCCGCCAGCACCGAGGTGAGCGCCATCGCGGTGATCAGCACGATCAGCACGACCTGGGTCGTATCGCCCAGCGGCACGCCGAACAGCGCGTTCAGCCCGGCGTTGGCCTGCGACGCGCCGAAACCCAGCGAGGTCGCCAGCCCGAACAGGGTCGCGAACACCGCCAGAATGTCGATGACATGCCCCGGCCAGCCCCACACCCGCTCCCCCAGAAGCGGATAGAATGCGGAGCGGATCGTCAGCGGCAGACCCTTGTTGAAGCTGAACAGCGCCAGCGCCAGCGCCACCACCGCATAGATCGCCCATGGGTGCAGGCCCCAGTGGAAGATGGTCGCCGCCATGGCCAGTCGCCGCGCGCCCATCTCGTCGCCGGCCGCCCCCGCCAGCGGCGCCCAGCTCTCGGGCGCCCCGGCGCCCTCGGCCAGTGAGCTGTTGAAATGCGAGATCGGCTCGGAGACGCCGAAGAACATCAGCCCGATGCCCATCCCGGCGGCGAACAGCATCGAGAACCAGCCGACATAGCTGTAATCGGGCGTCGCGTCCTCGCCGCCCAGCCGCACCTTGCCCCAGGGCGAGACGATCAGGAACAGCGAGAACAGGACAAAGATGTTTGCCGCGCTGAGGAAGAACCAGTCCAGCGACGCCGTCAGAAACCCGCGCAGGCCTGTGAACAAAGGCTCCACGTCATTCTGGAACGCCAGCGTCAGAAACACGAACGTCATGATCGACAACGCCGAAATGGCGAAGACCGGATTGTGAATATCGAACTGGAACGGCCCGACCTTGGACGCGATATTGTCCTGGCCGATTTCGTAATCGGTCTCGATCACGGTTTCTGCCGGGGCGTCGAACGGGGTGTCCGCTGACTGGTCCGCCATGCGTGCCTCCTGTCGCCTTTGGGGTGCGCGCCGCGTTTCCCGGCGCATCCATGGCAGCTTGATCGCATCGGCGGCGCGAAAAAGCAAATTTGCGACTTTCTCATGTCGCAAATCGACCAATCACCGCCTTGGGCTCAGGCGTTGAGGTCAACCACCACCCTGCCCTGCACCGCGCCCTTCAGGATCTCGCGGCCAAGCGCGGGCAGATCCTCCAGCGTCGCCGGGCGGATCATCGCCTCCAGCTTGTCGAGGTCGAGGTCGCGGGCGATCCGGTCCCACGCCGCCACCCGGTCGGCGTAAGGGCGCATCACGCTGTCGATCCCGAGCAGATTCACCCCGCGCAGCAGGAAGGGAATCACGGTGAACGGCGCCGCAGCGCCGCCCGCCAACCCCACCGCGGCGACCGAGGCGCGGTATTTCATCTGCGTGAGCACCCGCGCCAGCATCGCGCCGCCGACCGCATCCACACACCCCGCCCAGGTCTCGCGGTCGAGCGGCTTGGTCGGCGGTTCGGCGAGTTCCGCGCGCGGCACGATGCGCGCGGCGCCGAGGTCGCGCAGATAGCCCTCGGTCTCGGGCCGCCCGGTGACGGCGACCACCTCATGCCCCAGCCGCGCCAGAATCGCGGTCGCCACCGAGCCGACGCCGCCGGCGGCGCCGGTCACCAGCACCGGGCCGTCGCCGGGCGTCAGGCCGTGCGCCTCAAGGTCCATGATCGCGAGCATCGCGGTGAAGCCTGCGGTGCCGACCGCCATGCTCTGGCGCAGGGTCAGACCCTTCGCCAGCGGAACCAGCCAGTCGGCCTTCACCCGCGCGCGCTGGGCGTAGCCGCCCCAGTGCGCCTCGCCGACGCGCCAGCCGGTCAGCACCACCGAGTCGCCCGGGGCGTAGCGGGGATCGCCGCTCTCGGCGACGGTTCCGGCGAAATCGACGCCCGGCACATGGGGATAGTTGCGCACCAGGCCGCCGCCGCCGGTCAGGCACAGCCCGTCCTTGTAATTCAGCGTCGAGAACGCGACATCGACCAGCACCTCGCCCTCGGGCAGCCGGTTCTCCGCGATCTGGTCGATGGACTGGGTGATCGACCCGTCCTCCGCCTTGTCAACGATCAGCGCCTTGAACATGATGTCTCCTCCCCTTGCGGCGCGCAGCAAATGCGCCCCAAGCGCCCGCGTCAACCCGGCGCCGGTCATGCTGCTTTGCAACATCGCGCCCGGCTGTTATGACGCCCGCGTGACTTCATGCGGCGGGGGCGCGCGGTGAAAAGCAGTTCGAACATCAAGATCCTGTCGGGCAACAGCAACCGGCCGCTCGCCGAAGCGATCGTGCGGCGGATCTCGGTCTATCGCGGCGCGGAGGTGAACGTCGCCGATGCGCGGGTCGAGCGGTTCTCCGACATGGAGATCTTCGTCGAGATATTCGAGAACGTGCGCGGCGAGGACGTGTTCATCGTCCAGCCGACCTCGCACCCCGCCAACGACAACCTGATGGAGCTGCTGATCATGACCGACGCGCTGCGGCGCGCATCGGCGCGGCGGGTGACGGCGGTGGTGCCCTATTTCGGCTATGCGCGGCAGGACCGCAAAACCTCCGCCCGCACGCCGATCACCGCAAAACTGGTCGCCAACCTGTTCGAGAAGGCGGGCGTTGACCGTGTGCTGACGATGGACCTGCACGCGGGCCAGATTCAGGGCTTCTTCGACATGCCGGTGGACAACCTCTACGCCGCGCCGGTGTTCACGCTCGACATCCGCCACCACTTCCCCGACCTCGACGCGCTGCTGGTGGTCTCGCCCGACGTCGGCGGCGTGCTGCGCGCGCGCGACCTGGCCAAGCGGATCGGCGTCGGGCTTGCGGTGGTGGACAAGCGCCGCGCCGGCCCCAACGAGATCGAATCGATGTCGGTGATCGGCGACGTGGCGGGCAGGACGTGCCTGATCCTCGACGACATCTGCGACACCGCCGGCACGCTCTGCGCCGCCGCCAAGCTGCTGCGCGAGGAGGGCGCGACAGCGGTTCACGCCTACATCAGCCATGGCGTGCTGTCCGGCCCGGCGCTTGAGCGGATCGAGAAATCGGCGCTGGAGAGCCTGGTCATCACCGACTCGATCGCGCCGCCGGAAGCGGTGCGCAACGCGGCGAAAATCCGCGTGGTGTCGATCGCGCCGCTGTTCGCGCAGGCGATCCTCAACGTCGCCAACGGCGCCTCGGTCTCCTCGCTGTTCGGCGAAAAGACGCTGGGGCCGATCTACGAGGCTTTCTATCGCTTCACCTGAGCGCCCGCCGCTTGCCTGTCGCGCCGCCATGCTGTATCGCGACGAACATCGGGCCGCGACGGCTTCCTGAGGGAGGCGTGCGCGGTCTTTCGCCTTTTGATGACGCGGCGGAGCAGGCTCCGGTCGCAGGAGACGCACGATGAAGAAAGACATTCACCCCGATTATCACACCATCAACGTCAAGTTGATCGGCGGCGAGATCGTGCAGATGCGCTCGACCTGGAAGACCGAGGGCGAGACCATGACGCTCGACATCGACCCCTCGGTGCATCCGGCGTGGACCGGCGGCGGCCAGCGCCTGATGGACACCGGCGGGCGCGTGAGCAAGTTCAAGAAGAAGTTCGAAGGCTTCGGCTTCTGAGATGGACGGCGCCTGCGACGGCCCGGGGCCGGACAGGCAGACCGCCCCCGGCGGCGGCGCGCGCGGCCAGGTGATCGTTCTCGGCAACGAGAAGGGCGGCTCGGGCAAGTCCACCACGGCGATGCACGTCTTTGTCGCGCTGGCGCGCGCGGGCAAGCGCGTCGGCGCCATGGACCTCGACCTGCGCCAGCAGTCGTTCTTTCGCTATCTGGAGAATCGCCGCGCCTATGCCGACCGGTCCGGCGCGGCGCTGCTGATGCCTGAGCAGGCGTCGCCTGCGCCCTCCGACCTGCCCGGCCGCGCCGAGGCGGAGGACGCCGACCGCGCCCACATGCGCGCGCTGATCGCCGATCTGCGCGTGCGCTGCGACTATATCGTGATCGACTGCCCCGGCTCGCACACGCCGTTCAGCCAGGAGGCGCACGCCCACGCCGACACGCTGATCACGCCGCTCAACGACAGCCTGATCGACTTTGACCTGCTGGCGCGGGTCGATCCCGCCACCGGCAAGATCAAGGGACCGTCGATCTATTCGGAGATGGTGTGGCGCGGGCGTCAGATACGGGCGCAGGCGGGCCTCAAGCCGATCGACTGGATCGTGATGCGCAACCGCATGGCGACGCTGGACGCGCGCAACAAGCGCATGGTCGGCAAGATGCTGGGCGAGTTGTCGCGGCGGATCGGCTTTCGCGTGGCGCCGGGGTTCTCGGAGCGCGTGATCTTTCGCGAGCTGTTCCTCTCCGGCCTGACCCTGCTCGACCTCAAGGGCGGCGCCGGGGCCGCGCCGCTGACCATGAGCCATATCGCGGCGCGTCAGGAAGTGCGCGAACTGATTCGCAACCTCGCGCTGCCGGGCGTCGACGCGGCGGTGTGACCGCGATCTGCTGTTGAGCCGTCTTTCGCCGCAGCGCCTGCCGTGCGCCAGCTCTCGGCTGAGCCGCCGTCAGTCGCGCGGCGCCACGGCCAGACAGTCCCTCCCCTCGCGGCGCAGCCGCCGACACGCCTCGCGCGCCACGCCGCCGTCGAGGCCGGTCAGCCGCGCGCGATAGAGCGAGCCGCCGCGCGCCACGTCCACCTCGCGCCCGGCAAAGGCCAGCGCGGGCATCTCGCCGAACGCCGCCGACGCCAGATGCGCCACCGCGGCGTCGCGTTCCGCAAACGCGCCAAGCTGCACCGCCCAGTCGCCGCTCGCCGCCAGCGCGTCGCCGCCGCGCGGCGTCGGCATGAAGGCGGTCAGCGGCGCATGCGGCGACAGCGCGGCGACATTGGCGAACGACCCCCTGACTTCGGCGGCGTTGGCGGCGGCGGGCGTCAGGGCGTCGCCCAGCGCGCGGGCGCCGTCCGCGAACAGGCTCGCCTGCGCCGCATCGCCGGGCCGGGGCGCAGGCGCGGGCGCCTTGGCGACCAGAACGCTCGCCGCCGGGGCGCGGCGCGGCTTGAGCGGCGCCTTCTCGAAACCGAGGTCCAGCAGCCCCGCCATCCGCTTGAACCGCGCGGCGGAGCTTTGTCCGCCCAGCAGCGCGGCGATCACCCGCACCTCGCCGCGCTCGGCGGAGGAGACGAGATTGAACCCGGCGGCGCGGGTGTAGCCGGTCTTGATGCCGTCGATGCCGCGGTATTTTCCCAGCAGGCGGTTGGTGTTGCGCACGGTGCGCCCGAAGGCGGGCGTCGAGGTGCGGCTGAAAAGATTGTAGTATTGCGGCCAGTCCCGCATCAGCCGCAGCCCCAGCGTCGCCATGTCGCGCGCCGTGGTGAGCTGGCCTTTGGCGGTGAGGCCGGAGGCGTTCCTGAACGTGGTGTCCTTCATGCCCAGCGCGCGCGCCTTGCGCGTCATCAGCTTGGCGAAACGCGCCTCGCTGCCCGCCACCGCCTCGGCCAGCACCACCGCGCTGTCGTTGGTGGAACGCACCGCCGCCGCGCGGATCAGGTCGCGCACCCGCACCCGCTGTCCGGCCCTGAAGCCGACCTTCGAGGCCGGCTGAGCGGCGGCGGCGCGCGAAACCCTGACTTTCTGATCGAGCTTCAGCTTGCCGTTCTCCACCGCCTCGAACACCAGATAGAGCGTCATCATCTTGGTGAGCGAAGCCGGGTGGCGGCGCTTGTCGGCGTTGACCGCGTGCAGCACCTCGCCGCTGCGCGCGTCGATCACGATTTCCGCCTGCCGCGAAGCGGCGCCCGCCCCGGCGGCCGCGCCGCAGATAACCGCCAGCGCCACCGCGCAAGCGCAGAAAAAACGCCTCATGCCGATCATGTGGACCGCCCGCTCGCCAGAACCCTCAATCGCCGGTGAATGTTTCCCCACTCGACGTTAAGGATTTACTTTAACAGCAAACAGGTGGCGAAGAAACATCGGAATCCGCCACGGCGCGCGGCGTCGCGACACGGCGCCGCATCGCGCGATCACGGCCATTGTGCAGTGCAACATCTCTCTTGACGCAGTGCAGCAAAATCCCTAAATCTTACCCCGAAGGCGAGAGCGCCCCGGTGTGCACTCGCCCCACAGGACATGATGCAAGGAGACATGACCATGACCGCCGCCACCAAGACCGCCAAGACTGTCGAGACCGCGACCGCCGACGTGCAGCAGAAGGTGATCGCCAACGTCGAGACGATGACCGCCGAGACCCAGAAGGTCGTCGCCGAGAACGTCGAGAAGGCCGCGAAGTCGCTCGAGACCGTCACCGCCTTCGGTCAGGAAACGCTCGACGCGCTGCTGAAGTCGCAGAACGTCGCCGCCAAGGCCGCCGAGGAGATCCAGGCCGAGGTGATCGCCTTCTCGAAGAAGACCGTCGAGGAGAGCGTCGCGCACGCCAAGGACCTGGCCACCGCGCAGACCGTGACCGCGTTCGTCGAGAAGCAGGCCGGCTTCGCCAAGGAGTCGCTCGACGCCATGATGCGCCAGTCGACCAAGATGAGCGAACTGCTGGTCGCCGCGTCGAAGGAGGTGTTCGCCCCGCTGACCGCCCGCGCCACCGCCGCCGCCGACCTGATGAAGGTCAAGAACGCCTGAAACAGGCGCTTCGCGGCTTCATGACGACAAAGGGGGCGCAAGCCCCCTTTTTTAACGGGCCGTCCCGAATATATGATCGCAGCGTCTCAGGGAGCCGCAGCGAAGACATGACCGCACTCGCACAGATTGACGCCGTGACCATCGCCCGCCCCCGCTGCGCGGGCGGCGAGGACGACGACCGGCGCAACGGACCGTCGGGCGCGGTCGCCACCCGCACGCGGCCCAAGACCCAGCGTCCCTCGCGCTACAAGGTCCTGCTGCTCAACGACGACTATACGCCGATGGAGTTCGTGGTCCATGTGCTGGAGCGTTTCTTCGGGTTAACCAATCCGCAAGCGGTCGAGATCATGCTGACGGTGCACCGCAAGGGTGTGGCCGTCGTGGGGGTGTTCTCCTACGAGGTCGCCGAAACCAAGGTGACTCAGGTGATGGAATACGCGCGCCGCAACGAGCACCCGTTGCAATGCACCATGGAGAAGGAGTGATCGCGCGTCCGCCACGGCGATTTGCGCGGTCAACCCTTGAAGAGGTGCTGACAGCGCCGACATCCTGTGCTGTGATCCAGTCAGGCGGAGCGGCGTGAACGCCGCGCCCGCCCAGGCCAGGCCCAAGGGAGACGCAGATGCCCTCGTTCTCGAATACGCTTGAGGAAGCGATCCACCGGGCGCTTGGCCTCGCCAACGCGCGACGGCACGAGCTGGCGACGCTCGAACACCTGCTGCTGGCGCTGGTCGATGAGGCCGAGGCGGCGCGGGTGATGCGCGCCTGCGGCGTGGACCTCGACGAGTTGCGCCAGGCGCTGACCAAGTTCATCGACGAGGAGCTTGAGGCGCTGGTGTCCGACGTCGATGGCTCCGAAGCGGCGCCGACCACGGGCTTTCAGCGCGTCATCCAGCGCGCCGCGATCCATGTGCAAAGCTCCGGCCGCACCGAAGTCACCGGCGCCAACGTGCTGGTGGCGATCTTCGCCGAGCGCGAGAGCCACGCGGCGTTCTTCCTGCAGGAGCAGGACATGACGCGCTATGACGCGGTCAACTACATCAGCCACGGCGTCGCCAAGGATCCCGCTTTTGGCGAGGGCCGCCCGGTGCGCGGCGCCGACGAGGGCGACAAGGCGAAGGAAAAGGCCGCCGGTCCGGCGGACAAGGCCAAGAACGAGGACAGTGCGCTCGCCAGATACTGCGTCGATCTGAACGCCAGGGCGCTGGCGGGCGGGGTCGATCCGCTGATCGGGCGCGCGGCGGAAGTCGAGCGCTGCATTCAGGTGCTGTGCCGCCGCCGCAAGAACAACCCGCTGCTGGTCGGCGATCCCGGCGTCGGCAAGACCGCCATCGCCGAGGGGCTGGCCAAGAAGATCGTCGAGGGCGACACGCCCGAGGTTCTGGCGGGCGCGACCATCTTCAGCCTCGATATGGGCGCGCTGCTGGCGGGCACCCGCTATCGCGGCGATTTTGAGGAGCGGCTGAAGGCCGTGGTCAAGGAGCTGGAGGACCACCCCGACGCCATCCTGTTCATCGACGAGATCCACACCGTGATCGGCGCGGGCGCCACCTCCGGCGGCGCGATGGACGCGAGCAACCTGCTCAAGCCCGC
>CAZOZE010000149.1:0-6644 GCA_964584215.1 uncultured Rhodobacterales bacterium | reverse complement strand
GACCAACAGCTACAAGGGCTATGACATCGACGTGATGACCGCGCTGGCGGATGATCTGGGCGTCAAGGTCGCGTTCGTGCCGACCGACTGGAAGACGCTGGTGAACGGCGTGGTGGCGGGGAAATATCACCTCACCGGCTCCGCTTCGGTCTCGCCCGCGCGCGCCAGGGTGGCGGGCTATTCGCAGAGCTATTTCTCGCTGGCCACCGTGCCGCTGACGCTGAAGCAGAACCTCGCGCGGTTCAGCGACTGGGCCGACCTCGACAAGCCCGAGGTGACGGTGGCGGCGACGCTCGGGACCACGCAGGAGGCGCAGGTGAAGCAGTTCTTCCCCAACGCCGCGCACAAGATCGTCGAGGCCCCGGCGCGCGACTTTCAGGAGGTTCTGTCGGGCCGCGCCGACGCGCACATCACCTCCAATGTCGAGGCTTACCGGCTGATCGACCAGTATCCGCAGATGGCCATCGTGCCGGTGAGCGCGCCAAAGGCGCCGACGCCGGTCGCTTTTCTGATGGCGCGCGACGATCAGGTGTGGATCAACTACGTTAACACCTGGATCACGCTGAGCCGTGAGCGCGGCCTGTTCGACGCGCTGGCGGTGAAGTGGCGGCTGGCGGAGTGAGCGCAGGCGGCGAGAACGCGCCGCTGATCCTCTACGCCACGCCCGAAAGCCTGTATTGCGCCAAGCTGCGCATCGCGCTGCGCCGCAAGGGCGTGGCGTGGCACGAAGTCGCGCCAGAGGGCGGCTGCGGCGCGGCGGCGTTCCGCGCCATCGTCCCCGCCGGCACGCTGCCCGCCATCGACGCGGGCGGCTTCGTGCTGGCGGAGTCGGAGGCGATCGCGGAATGGCTTGAGGAGACGCAAGGCCCGCCGGCGATGCTGCCCGGCGACGCGAACGCCCGCGCCGTGCAGCGGATGCTGTCGCGCTTCCACGACACCCGGCTCGAACCTGCGGTGCGGGCGCTGTTTCCGCGCGTCGGGCGGGGCGGCGACGCTTCCGCCGCCTTCGCGCTGATCGGCGCGCGGCTGGCGCAATTCGCCGCGCTGGCGCGACCCGCGCCGCTGCTGGGCGGTGAAGCCCTCAGCCTTGCGGATTGCGGCTATCCGGTCAGCTTCGCCTGGATCGGGCTGCTGGCGCAGGCGCTGGGCGGCGCGGTCGTCTGGCCCGAGGCGCTGAACGCCTATCGCGCGGCGCTGGCGGCGGAGCCTTCGGTCGCGGCGGAGATGGCGGCTTGTCGCCCGGCGATGGCGGCCTGGGTCGCGGAGCGCATGGGCGCGTGAGCCGCGCTCACTTTGCCTTGCCGGGCGCGGGCGTTCCCTTGGGAAAACCGTCGAGCACCTCGTCGTCGGGCGGCGGCGCGTCGTAGTTCGACCAGCCATAGGGACGCCCGGTTGCGGGCAGGTCGTCGGCGGTTCTGTGGACGTGCAGCCACGCCTTGGCGATCATCTTGGCTGAAATCGGCGCCGTGATGAACAGGAACAGCGAGATCAGCAGCTCATGCGCCGAGATGCTCCCCGCCGCCGTGAAATAGACGATCGAGGCGAGCAGCACCCCGCCGACCCCGAGCGTGGTCGCCTTGGTCGGCGCGTGCAGGCGCGTCATCAGGTCGGGCAGCTTCACCATCCCGAAACTGCCCACCAGCCCGAAGAACCCGCCGATCACGATCAGCGCGGAAACGATCAGGTCGGTCATGGCCGCGCCTCCTTCATTCGATCACGTCGCCGCGCAGCAGGAACTTGCACAGCGCCACCGTCGAGACGAACCCGACCATCGCCAGCAGCAGCGCCGCCTCGAAATAGACCGCCGTATCCTGCCTGACGCCGTAGAGCACGATCAGCGCGATCACGTTGATCACCATGGTGTCGAGCGCCAGCACCCGGTCCATCAGCGTCGGCCCCTTCGCCAGCCGGAACAGGTTCATCAGCAGCGCAAGGCTGAAGCAGCCGAACCCGAAGAGCAGCGCCGCGTCGATCATGCGAATATCTCCAGCAGGCGCGCCTCGTAGCGGGTCAGCATCTCTTCGCGCGCGGCGTCGGGGTCGGGGGCGTGCAGGGCGTGAACCAGCAGGCTGCGCCCGTCCGCCGAAATCTCGCAGCTCACCGTGCCCGGCGTCATGGTGATGGTGCCCGCCAGCAGCGAGATGCCCTCGGGGCTGCGCAGCGTCAGCGGCAGGGTGATGTAGTGCGAGGCGAGCCGGTCGTTGGGCACGGTCAGGATGATCTTCGCCACCGTGACGTTGGCGATCACGATGTCCCACACCACCAGCAGAAAATAGACGATAAGCTTCAGCGGCTTGTGCATCTCCGGCCGGTTCGGCCAGAACGCCGCCGTCAGCGGCGGGATCGTGAGGCCCAGGATCGCGCCCAGCGCCACGGCGTTCAGCGTCAGCGCGTTGCCCAGCATCACCGATGCCGTCGCCAGCGTGAGGCTCAGCAGCGGATAGGGGACCAGTCTCGCCAGCATCGTCCCGACCCTCCCTTCAGCGCGCCGCCAGCGCGGTCTCGCCCAGCACCGCCTCGATATAGGCCGAGGGCGCATAGAGCTGCGCCGCTGTCGCGTCGAGATAGCGCTCCACCGGTCCCGCGAACACCGTCAGCGCCGCCAGCGCCGCCAGCATCGCCGAGGCCGCGACCACCGGCCCGGCGGGCCAGGCTTGCGGCGCCGCCGCCTCGCCCGCCGACTTCCAGAACAGCACGCTGCCCGCGCGGGCGAAGCCGATGATGGTCAGCAGCGAGGTGACGAGGATCACCGCCCAGACCAGCGCAGTGTCGGGCCGCCCCTGCGCGCCGGCCAGCACCATCAGCTTGCCGAGAAAGCCGCTGAGCGGCGGCATCCCGGCCATGGCGATGGCGCCGAGAAAGAACAGCCCGGCCATCAGGTCGCCCTGCGCAGGCGGCGCCGCCGTGGTCAGCCGCCCCGCCGCCGCGCCGCGCCGCGCGCAGACCAGTTCCGCGATCAGGAACAGCGCGGCGGCGGCGAAGGTGGAGTGGATCATGTAATACAGCGCCGCCACGGTCGCGGTCTGGGTGAACAGCCCGACGCCGATCAGCACCGTGCCCATCGAGGCGATGACAGAGAAGCACACCAGCGGCGTGAGCGACCGCGCGCCCAGGACGCCCGCCGTGCCCAGCGCCAGCGTCAGCAGCGCGGCGGGCAGCAGCCAGTCCTGCGCCAGCCACGCGGCGTCGCCCGCGCCAGCCCCAAAGATCAGCGTATAGACCCGCAGGATCGAATAGGCGCCGACCTTGGTCATGATCGCAAACAGCGCCGCCACCGGCGCGGGCGCCTGCCCATAAGCGCCGGGCAGCCAGAAATGCAGCGGCACCAGCGCCGCCTTGACCGCGAACACCAGCAGCAGCAACAGCCCGCCGACCCGCAGCAGCGCCGCGTCCGCAGGCGCCACCAGCGGCGCCTTCACCGCCAGATCGGCCATGTTGAGCGTGCCGGTCACCGCATAGATCGCGCCGACCGCGAACAGGAACAGCGTCGAGCCGGCGAGGTTGATCACCACATACTGCATCCCCGCCTTCAGCCGCGCCGCGCCGCCGCCGTGCAGCATCAGCCCGTAGGAGGCGATCAGCAGCACCTCGAAGAACACGAACAGGTTGAACACGTCGCCGGTCAGGAACGCGCCGCAGACGCCCATCAGCTGGAACTGGAACAGCGCGTGGAAATGCCGCCCGCGCGCGTCCCAGCCGCTGGTGACGGCGTAGAACAGCGCCGCCAGCGCCAGCAGCGCGGTCATCAGCACCATCAGCGCCGACAGCCGGTCGAGCACCAGCACGATGCCGAACGGCGCCGGCCAGT
Source organism: uncultured Rhodobacterales bacterium (assembly GCA_964584215.1). GTDB lineage: Bacteria > Pseudomonadota > Alphaproteobacteria > Rhodobacterales > Rhodobacteraceae > Rubrimonas. Next base: position 2,836 of record CAZOZE010000149.1, on the reverse strand, counting down.
TTCCCAACTGATACACCTGCGGCGGATTCGACGCCGCCGACAGCATCAGCGCCACGGCGACCGCCGCCAGCGCCAGCGTCGCCGCCAGCGAGAAGATGCGCTGAAGGCCAAGATCGTGGCGCATCGCCAGCACGATCAGCGGCGCGATCAGCGCGGGCAGGATGACCGGCGCGATGATCCAGTGGTTCATCGCCGCGCCTCCCCGTCCGACACGCCGTCCCGCTCGATGCGGCGCGCCACCTCGGCCTCGCCGATCACGTCGATCTCGTCGCCGCCCGATTCCAGATAGCTGCGCAGCGCCAGCACCACCACCAGCGCCGACATGCCGAACGAGATCACGATCGCGGTCAGCACCAGCGCCTGCGGCAGCGGATCGGTGTAGGCCTCCGCGCCGTTCAGCACCGGCGGCCGGTCGATGGTCAGCCGCCCGGTGGCGAACAGGAACACGTTGACCGCGTAGCTGATCATCGCCAGCCCCAGCACCACAGGGAACGTGCGTCCGCGCAGCATCAGGTAAAGCCCGGCGGCGGTCATCACGCCGACGCCGCTTGCGACCAGAAACTCCATCTCAGACCTCTCGCGGCATGTGGCGAACGTCGGAGGGGTCCACGTCCATGGGGTGGTCGTCGGGCGCCTCCTCGGTCAGCCGGGCGATGCGCGACAGGTTGGCCAGCGCCAGCATCACCGCGCCGACCACGGTCAGGAACACGCCGAGGTCGAACGCCATCGCGCTCGCCAGCTCGAACTTGTCCAGCGGCGGAAGCGTGACGTAGCCGAAGGCGCTGGTCAGGAACGGCCGCCCCGCCAGCCACGCCGCCACGCCGGTCAGCCCGGCCACCGCCACGCCCCAGCCGATCAGCGCGTGATAATCGATCTTCAGCCGCGCCGCCGACCAAGCGTAGCCGCTGGCGATATACTGCATCAGCAGGGCTATCGAGACCACCAGAGCGGCGATGAATCCGCCGCCCGGCTCGTTGTGGCCGCGCAGCAGGATATAGACGCCAACCAGCAGCGCGAAGGGAAACATCAGCCGCGCCGCGACTGCCAGCATCAGCGGATGACGGTCCTTCGCGCGAGCCTGATCGGGCGTCCAGCTCGCCAGCCGCCGCCGCGCCACGCCATGCAGCGCGCCGTCGAGCAGCGCGAAGATCGCCAGCGCCGCGATGCCCAGCACGATGATCTCGCCAAACGTGTCATAGCCGCGGAAATCGACCAGTATCACGTTGACGACGTTGGTTCCGCCGCCGCCGGAGTAGGCGTTGGCGAGGTAGTATTCCGAGATCGACGTCCCCTCGCGCCGCAGGATCGCCCAGGTCAGCCCCCCGGCGCACAGACCCCCGACCGCCGCCAGCGCGCCGTCGCGCCCGATCCGCAGACGGCCGCTTTCGCGCGGCGTCCGCTTGGGCAGCAGGTTCAGCGCCAGCAGCATCAGGATCAGCGTCACCACCTCGACCGAAATCTGCGTCAGCGCCAGGTCGGGCGCCGAAAGATAGGCGAAGCCGACCGACACCACGAGGCCCGCGACGCTGGTCAGGATCAGCGCGAACAGCCGGTTGTGATGCAGCGCCACCAGCGCCGCCGAGGCGCCGATCAGCAGCGCCCACAGCGCCAGCGCGCCCATCGAGACCGGCAGGGCCGGGCGCGGCGCGACCGCCGCGCCGCCGCCGCGCTGCGCGATCAGCCCGACCGCCAGCACCACCGCGAACAGCACCGCCAGATAGCGCCGCAGCGAGCCGTTCTGCAGCGCAACCGTCACCGCGCGGCTGGCGCCGAACAGCGCGCTTGAGCCCGCGTCGAACAGCGCCTTGGCCTCGGGACGGCGGGCGTCGTCCCACCGGTCGCGCAGGGCGGCGTAGCGGCGCAGCATCAGCGCCCCGCCGACCAGCGCCAGCACGCTGACCAGCAGCGCCGGGGTGAAGCCGTGCCACAACGCCAGCGTGTAATAGGGCAGGGGGCCGCCGATCACCGCGCTTGCGCTCACCGCCACCAGCGGCCCGGCGATGGTGGCGGGCGCCAGCCCGATCAGCACCGCCAGCGCCGCCAGCAGTCCCGGCGAAAACGCCATCCCCAGCCCCGGATCGTGCGGCGCGTGGGGATAGTCGTAGCGGCGGCGCCCGAAAAACACGAAAAAGACGTATCGCAGCGAATAGGCGACCGAGAACAGCGTCGCCAGCGCGACCATCGCCGGGACCAGCCACCCCGCGCCGCCCCACGACGTGTGCAGCGCCGCCTCCAGCATCATCTCTTTCGACAGAAACCCGTTCAGCGGCGCCACGCCGGCCATCGACAGGCCCGCCACCGTGGCGATGGTCGCGGTGATCGGCATCAGATGGACCAGCCCGCCCAGCCGCCCCACGTCGCGGGTATGCGCCTCGTGATCGACGATGCCCGCCGTCATGAACAGCGCCGCCTTGAAGGTGGCGTGGTTGATGATGTGAAACACCGCCGCGACGGCGGCGATCGGCGTGCCAAAGCCCAGCAGCATGGTGACAAGACCAAGGTGGCTGACGGTGGAATAGGCCAGCAGCGCCTTGAGATCGTCCTTGAACAGCGCGATCACCGCCGCGATCAGCATGGTGACGAGGCCGGTGGTCGCGACGATGTAGAACCACTCCGGCGTGCCCGCCAGCACCGGCCACAACCGCGCCATCAGGAACAGACCCGCCTTCACCATGGTCGCGGAGTGCAGATAGGCGCTGACCGGCGTCGGCGCCGCCATCGCGTGCGGCAGCCAGAAATGGAACGGAAACTGCGCCGACTTGGTGAAACAGCCGATCAGGATCAGGATCAGCGCAGGCAGATACAGCGGCGACGCCTGGATCGCCTCGCGGTGCTG
>CAZOZE010000148.1:0-11174 GCA_964584215.1 uncultured Rhodobacterales bacterium | reverse complement strand
CGCCTTGAGGTTCTTCCAGCCGCCGCGCACGCCGCCGCAATGGCGCTCCAGCAGATCCTTGAGCGGGATCGACATCGCCTCCTCGACCACGCAGGGGTTGTTGACGTGGCCGGAGATCGCGAAAATCTTGGTGCCGGAATTATTGGGCCGCCCGAAACCCGCGAACCATGTCGCGCCCCGGCGCAGGATGGTCGGCGCCACCGCGATCGACTCGACGTTGTTCACCGTGGAGGGACAGCCGTAGAGCCCGGTGTTGGCGGGGAACGGCGGCTTGAGGCGCGGCATCCCCTTCTTGCCCTCAAGGCTTTCCAGCAGCGCGGTTTCCTCGCCGCAGATATAGGCGCCCGCGCCGTGGTGCAGGATCACGTCGAAATCATGGCCCGAGCCGCAGGCGTTCTTGCCGATCAGGCCCGCGTCATAGGCCTCGTCGATGGCGATCTGCAGCGCCTCGCGCTCACGGATGTATTCGCCGCGGATATAGATATAGGCCGCGCAGGCGCCCATGCCGACGCCCGCGATCAGGCAGCCCTCGATCAGGCTGTGCGGCTCATGCCGCATGATCTCGCGATCCTTGCAGGTGCCCGGCTCGCTCTCGTCGGCGTTCACCACCAGATAGCTGGGCCGCCCGTCGCTCTCCTTGGGCATGAAAGACCATTTCAGCCCGGTCGGGAACCCGGCGCCGCCGCGCCCGCGCAGACCGCTGGCCTTGATCTGCTCCACGATCCAGTCGCGCCCCTGCGCGAGGATCCCCGCCGTGCCGTCCCAATGTCCCCGGCTGCGCGCGCCCGCCAGGCTGCGGTCGGCCATGCCGTAGAGGTTGGTGAAGATGCGGTCCTTGTCGTCGAGCATCGCTTACCCCTGACTCGTCGGCACGTCGCCGCGCTCCGCGCGCCCGGAGAACTCGGTCGCGCCGCCCGTCGCCAGAATCCGCGCCTGCTCAACCCATTCGTCGCGGCTGGCGCGGCCCTTGAAGCCCTCGAGATGGTCGTCCACCCAAGCCAGTTCACGCGCCGTCCAGGCGGCGATCTGATCGAAATGGAAGAACCCCATTTCATGAAGCATCGCTTCAAGTTTCGGCCCGACACCTTTGATCAGCTTCAAGTTATCCGGCCCGCCCTCGCGCGCCATCGGCAGTGACGCCGGGCGCGCAGCGACCGCCGCAACCGCGCGCGCTGCACCTTCGCGCAGGTCGGTCAGCGCGGCGGGAACCTGCGCGCCGGTGATGCGCGCGATGGTGTCGCCCTGCGCGCGCGCCAGCGTGATCGCGCCGTTCTCCGCCTCGCCGCTCAGGCCCTTCAGCGCCGTCAGCCCCGAGGCCGGTTCGCTGGCGAAGCGGCCGTTCTGCGGGCCGGGACGGGGCACATCGCCGCGCGCGAAGCAGTCGAGGATCGCCTCAAGCCGCGCCGCCGTCAGGTCTTCGTAATAGTCCTTGCCGATCTGCGCCATCGGCGCGTTGGCGCAGGCGCCAAGACACTCGACCTCCTCCCAGCTGAACTTGCCGTCGGCGCTCAGCTGATGCGGCTTCGGCGCGATGCGCGCCATGCACACCGCCAGCAGATCCTCCGCGCCACAGATCATGCAGGTGGTGGTGCCGCAGATCTGGACATGCGCGACCGAGCCAACCGGCGCCAGGTGGAACATGAAATAGAAGGTCGCGACCTCCAGCACGCGGATCTGCGCCATGCCCAGCATCTGCGCGACGGTCTCGATGGCGGGCCGGGTGACCCAGCCCTCCTGCTCCTGTGCGCGCCACAGCAGCGGGATCACGGCGCTGGCTTGCCGGCCTTCGGGATATTTGGCGATCTGCTTCTCAGCCCACGCGAGGTTTTCGGGCGTGAAGGCGAAGCTGTCGGGCTGATCGGGGTGGAGGCGGCGCTGGCTCAACGATCGATCTCCCCGAACACGATGTCCAGCGACCCGATGATCGCGGAGACGTCGGCCAGCTGATGGCCCGTGCAGATGTGGTCCATCGCCGCCAGATGCGAAAAGCCCGGCGCACGGATCTTGGCGCGGTAGGGTTTGTTGGTCCCGTCCGACACCAGATAGACGCCGAACTCGCCCTTCGGCGCCTCGACGGCGGCATAGACCTCACCCGCAGGCACGTGAAACCCCTCGGTGTAGAGCTTGAAGTGATGGATCAGCGCCTCCATCGAGGTCTTCATGTCGCCGCGCTTGGGCGGGCCGACCTTGGCGCGGGTCATCACGTCCTCGCCTTTGCATTTGCGCAGTTTTGCAATGGCTTGCCGCATGATCTTCACGCTCTCGCGCATCTCCTCCATGCGGATCAGATAGCGGTCGTAGCAATCGCCGTTCCTGCCGACGGGGATCTGGAAGTCGAAATCGCTGTAGCACTCATAGGGCTGCGCGCGGCGCAGATCCCACGCCAGCCCCGAGCCGCGCACCATCACGCCGCTGAAGCCCAGCGCCTGCGCTTCATCCTGGCTGACCACGCCGATATCGACGTTGCGCTGCTTGAAGATGCGGTTGTCGGTCAGCAGCCCCTCGAGATCGTCGCAGACCTCAAGGAACGGATCGCACCACGCCTCGATGTCGTCGAGCAGCGCGTCGGGCAGGTCCACATGCACGCCGCCGGGGCGGAAATAGGCGGCGTGGAGCCGCGCCCCGCAGGCGCGCTCATAGAACACCATCAGCTTTTCGCGCTCCTCGAAGCCCCACAGCGGCGGGGTGAGCGCGCCCACGTCCATCGCCTGCGTGGTGACGTTGAGCAGATGGCTGAGAATGCGGCCGATCTCGCAGAACAGCACCCGGATCAACTGGCCGCGATGCGGCACCGGCGTATCGGTCAGCTTCTCGATGGCCAGGCACCACGCGTGCTCCTGATTCATCGGCGCCACATAGTCGAGCCGGTCGAAATACGGCAGGTTCTGCAGGTAGGTGCGGCTCTCCATCAACTTCTCGGTGCCGCGATGCAGCAAGCCGACATGGGGATCGCAACGCTCGACGATCTCGCCGTCAAGCTCAAGCACCAGCCGCAGAACACCATGCGCGGCAGGGTGTTGCGGGCCGAAGTTGATATTGAAGTTGCGGATGCGGCCGGCAACCGGCAGCGCGTCGCCATCCATGCTCACGCCTCCCTCTCCGCGCCGTCGCCCGGCCAGCGCTTGAACGCCATCACCCACAGCAGCACCAGCGTGATCAGCGGAAAGACCGTCAGCAGCGCCAGCCACGACGGCAGCCCGGCGCGCGGCAGGATGCGCCAGAACGGGATCACCTGCGCCGCGATCACGATCGCCAGCATCACGAACCCTCCAAAGCCGAAGCCCTGCATCTGCGCCCCGCCCATCACGCCGCGGAATCCTTCTTTTCGTCGCCGGGCAGCACATAGTCTGCGCCTTCCCACGGGCTCATGAAGTCGAACTGGCGGTATTCCTGCACCAGCTTCACCGGCTCATAGACCACGCGCTTGGCGGATTCGTCGTAGCGCACCTCGACATAACCGGTGGTCGGAAAATCCTTGCGCAGCGGGTGGCCGCGAAAGCCGTAGTCGGTGAGCAGGCGGCGCAGGTCGGGGTGGCCGGAGAACATGACGCCATACATGTCCCAGACCTCGCGCTCATACCACGCCGCCGCCGGAAACACATCGACGATGCTGGGCACAAGCGCGTCCTCGCGCACCTCGGTCTTGACGCGAACCCGGCGGTTCTGGCGCATCGACAGCAGGTGATAGACCACGTCAAAGCGCTTTTCCCGCGTCGGCCAGTCCACGCCGCAGATGTCGATCAGCGTGGTGAACTGGCAGGCGCTGGCGTCGCGCAACAGCTTCATCAGGTCCACCACGCCGTCGGGCGTGCAGCGCACCACCAGCTCGCCGCGCACCACCTCGGCGCCGAACACCGCATCGGGCGTCGAGCGCTCGATGTAGTCTCCCAGCTCGATCAGCTCCTCGCTCATCGCGTGATCGTCCCCGTGCGGCGCATCTTGCGTTGCAGTTGCAGCAGCCCGTAGAGCAGCGCCTCCGCCGTCGGCGGACAGCCGGGCACATAGATGTCCACCGGCACGATCCGGTCGCAGCCGCGCACCACAGAATAGCTGTAATGGTAATAGCCGCCGCCGTTGGCGCACGACCCCATCGAGATCACATAGCGCGGCTCGGGCATCTGGTCATAGACCTTGCGCAGCGCCGGGGCCATCTTGTTGGTCAGCGTGCCGGCCACGATCATCACGTCGGACTGGCGGGGAGAGGCGCGCGGCGCGATGCCGAATCGCTCGGCGTCGTAGCGCGGCATCGAGGTCTGCATCATCTCCACCGCGCAGCACGCCAGACCGAAGGTCATCCAGAACAGCGATCCGGTGCGCGCCCAGTTGATCAGATCGTCGGCGGTGGTCAGCAGAAAACCCTTGTCCGCCAGTTCGCTGGACAGAAGTTGCGTCTGGGCGTCGCGGTCGATTCCCGCCTGAAGCGCGCCGGTGCTCACTCCCATTCCAGAGCTCCCTTCTTCCACTCATAGACGAAGCCGACCGTCAGCACGGCGAGGAACGCCATCATCGACCAGTAGCCGACCCAGCCCTGATCGCCGAACGACGCCGCCCAGGGAAACAGGAACGCCACCTCCAGATCGAAGATGATGAACAGGATCGACACGAGGTAGAACCGCACCTCGAACTTCATTCGCGCGTCGTCGAAGGCGTTGAAGCCGCATTCGTAGGCCGAAACCTTCTCGGGGTCGGGCCGCCGCACGGCGATCACCAGCGCGGCGATGATGAAAACCAGCCCCAGCGCCAGCGCGAGACCGAAGAACACGATGACCGGCAGATATTCCCGGAGCAGATCGTCCATGGGCAAGCCCTCTCTCTCCGCCATCGGCTTCGCCGCGCCGCAGCAAATCCGGCGCTTCCGTGTCTACCCGCGCGCCGTCGGGGGGTCAACTAACCCGGTCGGCGCGGCGGCCAAGCGACCCCTGTCCAGATGCCGCAGGCGCCGCGCCCGCCCGCCGCCGCCGGGGCGCGCAGGACCGCCGCGCGCTTTTGTCCCGCCCCTCTTTCCCAGCGTCGGCCGCCACAGTAATGACGCGCCATGGACAGCAAGCACACCGTCACCCTCGTCACCGGCGCCGCGCGCGGCCTAGGCCATGCGCTGGCGCTGGCCGAGGCCGCGCGCGGGGCGCATGTCATCGCGCTGGCGCGCACCGTGGGCGCGCTGGAGGAGCTTGACGACGCCATCAGGAAAGCGGGCGGCGCGGCGACGCTCGCGCCGCTCGACATCACCGACGACGAGGGGCTGGCGCGGCTGGGCGCGGCGCTGAACGCGCGGTGGGGCAGGCTCGACCGCTGGCTGCACTGCGCCGCCCACGCCGCGCCGTGCGCCCCCGCCGCCCACGCCGACGCGAAGGACGTTGACCGCAGCTTCGCGGTGAACGCGCGCGCGACGCAGCGGCTGATCCGCGTGCTCGACCCGCTGCTGCGCGCAAGCGCGGCGTCGCAGGCGGTGCTGATGGATGACGACCGCGCCGACGAGGCGTTTTTCGGGGCCTACGCCGCCAGCAAGGCCGCCGCGCGGGTCTGGTGGCTGGCCTGGGCGCGCGAGACGGCGCGCACGCCGCTGCGTGTGCTGCGCGCGCTGCCGCCGCCGATGCCCACCGCCTTGCGCGCCCGCTTCTACCCCGGCGAGGACCGCGCCGCGCTGACGCCCTGCCCTGTCGTCGCCGACGCGCTGCTGGCGGCGCTCGACGCGCGGCCCGAGAGCGGCGCGGCGCTTGCGTTGTAGAGCTTCGTCATGACGGCGGCGGACGCCGCCGAAGTCGCCGCCCGGTCCTCGGCGCCGCCGTCCCGGTCGGCTGGCGCGGGGTGGCGCTAACGGCCCCGGCGCGAGGTCGGCCCGGCGATTTCGGCGGCAGCGACCCCGCTGCGCCGCCGTCTCATCCGGTCAGCCGGAAGCGCGTCTGCGGCCCCGCCGGCCCCTCCGCCGTCACCCGTCCGCCCGCCTCCAGCGCCAGCAGATGCGCCAGCACGCTGCGCGCGGCGGCGGGCCAGAGGCGCGGATCGACATCGGCGTAGAGCGCGCGCGCCAGCGCCCCCGGATCGGCGGCGCCCTGCGTCAGCGCGTCGAGGATCTGTCCCTCCCGCGCCCGGCGATGCGCGATCTGCCACGCCACCATGGCCGCCGGATCGCGCACCGGCCGCCCGTGTCCCGGCAGATAGAGCCGGTCGTCCCGGTCCGCCAGCCGCGCCAGCGAGGCCATGAACGCCGCCATGTCGCCGTCGGGCGGTGAGATCATCGCCGTCGCCCAGCCCATCACGGTGTCGCCGGTGAACAGGACGCCGGAGCCCTCAAGGGCGAAGCACAGATGGTTGGAAAGATGGCCTGGCGTGTGCAGCGCGCCCAGCCGCCATTCGTCGCTCTCCACCGCCGCGCCGTCGCCGAGGCGATGCGTCGGCGCGAAGCTGCGGTCGGCGCCCTCCCCGCCCGCCAGCGCGCCCCCCGCCGCCGTCTCGGCGCGCGCCGCCATCTGGGGCGAGCGCCCCGCGCCATGCGGCCCGAAGCCGTAGGTCGGCGCGCCGGTGGCGGCGGCCAGCGCCGCCGCGCCCTCGCTGTGGTCGCGGTGGGTGTGGGTGACGAGGATCGCGACGATCCGCCCCGCCCCCGCCGCCAGACGCAGCGCCGCAAGGTGGCGCGCATCGTCCGGGCCGGGATCGATCACCGCGATCCGCTCAAGCCCCACCAGATAGCTTGCGGTGCCGGTGAAGGTCATCGGCGAGGGGTTCGGGGCGACCACGCGGCGCACGCCGGGCGCAACCACCTCAGCGACGCCGTGCATGACGGCGGGATCGCGGTCGAACGGATCGTCAGCCATCGCGCCCCTTGCTTGCCCCCCGCGCCGCGCGGCCATACTTGTGCAAGCATCGCGGAGAACGCCATGATCTTCAAGAGACACCTGCCCAAAAGCCTGTTCGGGCGGACCCTGCTGATCCTCGCGGCGCCGGTGGTGCTGGTGCAGGCGATCGTCGCGGTCGGCGTGATCCAGCGCCATTACAGCGGCGTCACCCAGCAGATGACCTCCGCCATCGCCAACGAGATCAACTATGTCGTGGGCGTGGTCGAGCAGGCGGCGGACGCGCAGGCGGCGGCGCAGGGTCTTGAGCGGCTCTCCGGGCCGCTCGACATCCGCCTTGCGCTGGCGCCGGGCGCGCAGGTCGGGCCGGAGGTGCTGCGCGCCTTCTATGACGTGACCGGCGGTGCGGTGGAGGAGACGCTGAAGGCGAATGTCCGCCGCCCGCTGGCGCTGGATCTGGTCAGCGACAGCCGGATGATCACCGCGCAGGTGCAGACCGACAAGGGCGTGCTGCGCGCGGGCGTGGACCGGCGGCGCCTGACGACCGCCAATCCACACCAGATCTTCGTCTGGATGGCGGCCTCGACCGTGCTGCTGGTGTCGATCGCCGCCGTTTTCCTGCGCAATCAGGTGCGCCCGATCCGCCAGCTCGCGGCGGCGGCGGACGGGTTCGGCAAGGGCCGCAGCGTGGCGTTCCACCCCAGCGGCGCGGAGGAGGTGCGCCGCGCGGGCGCCGCCTTTCTGGCGATGCGCGCCCGCATCGAGCGCCAGATCGAGAGCCGCACCCAGATGCTCTCGGGCGTAAGCCACGACCTGCGCAGCCCGCTCACCCGCATGAAGCTGGCGCTGGCGATGATGGAGGACGCGCCCGAGGCGGCGGAGTTGCGGCGCGACGTCGCCGAGATGGAGACCATGCTGGAGGGCTTTCTCGCCTTTGCGCGCGGCGAGGCGGGCGAGGAGGCCGCGCCGACCGACCCCGCCGCGCTGGCCGAGGACGTCGCCGCCAGCGCGCGCAGGCAGGGCGCCCGCGTGACCGTGTCAGTCGTGATCGAGACGCCGGAGGCGCCGCTGGCGCCGCTGCGCGCGGGCGCGGTGCGGCGCGCGCTGCAAAACCTTCTGGACAACGCGGCGACCTATGGCGACGAGACGCGCCTCACCGTCCGGCTGGGCGCGCGCATGGTCGAGTTCGCCGTCGAGGACGACGGCCCCGGCATTCCGCCCGGCGAGCGCGAGGCGGCGCTGCGCCCGTTCGCCCGGCTCGACACGGCGCGCAACCAGGATCGCGGCGGCGGCGTCGGCCTCGGGCTGTCGATCGCGGCGGAGGTCGCGCGCAGCCACGGCGGCGCGCTCACCCTGGGCGAAAGCGCGGCGCTGGGCGGGCTCAGCGCGCGGATGCGGCTGCCGCGCTAGAGTTCTACAGCCGCAGCGCCCCGGCGAGCCCCGAAAGACCGACGGCCAGCGCCAGCGCGCCCACCGCCAGTTGCAGCACGGCGACCGGCAGGCGCGGATCTTCCTGAGCCATGACCGCCCCTCACGCCTTCGGCGCCAGACAGTCGGCAAGCGCGCCCGCCAGCCCGCGCAGCATGTCGCCATAGAGCGCAGGCCCCAGCGGCAGGGTCACGCCCAGCGGGTCGAGCACGCCGACGCGGGCGCCTGTGCCCTCCGCGATCGCGTCCGCCACGCCCGCCGAGAACTGCGGCTGGGCGAAGACGCAGGACGCGCCGAGACGCTCGACCACCGCGCGCACCTCCGCCACCCGTGCCGCGCTGGGCGGGGCCGCGTCGCTCAGCGTCACCGCGCCCGCCGCCGGAACCGCGAAGCGGTTTTCGAAATACTGATAGGCGTCGTGAAACACCACGAACGGGCGGCCCTGAACCGGCGCCAGCGTCGCGGCGATCTCGGCGGACAGCGCGTCGAGCTCCGCCCGGCCCGCGTCGGCGTTGGCGAAATAGGTCGCGGCGTTGGCGGGATCGGCGGTCGAGAGCGCGGCGGCCATCGCGCTCAGCCACGCCCTGGCGTTTTCCGGGTCGAGCCAGAGGTGTTCGTCGAAGCCCGCGTGGCCGTGGTCGTGATCGCCCCCGCGCCCTGCCGCCGCCGCGTGGTCGTTGTCGTGCGCCGCAGCCTCCGCCGCATGGTCGTGATCGTCCTCGCCGCCATGCTCATGCGGCGCGAAGTCGGCGCCCTCGCGCAGCGGCAACAGCGTCACCCCCGGCGCGTCGCGCAACTCGACCGCCACGGCGCCCCCGGCCAGCGCGTCGATGGCGCCCGCCAGCCACGGCGTCAGCGCCGCGCCGACCCAGAACACGATGTCCGCCCGCTCCAGCGCCGCAGCCTCCGAGGGACGCAGCGCATAGCCGTGCGGCGAGGCGCCCGGCGGCACGATCAGCGACGGATCGCCGACCCCCTGCATCACCCGCGCCGCCAGCGCCTGCACCGGGGCGATGTCGGTCGCCACCTGTGGCGCCGCAGCCGCCGCCGTTCCGATCAGCGCCATCGCCGTCGCCGCCGCCTTCAACCGCATCCCTGATCCCTCCGCTGAGCGCGCGCCTTGCCGGCGTTGCGCGCAGGTTGTATCGCTGAGCGGAGGTTTCTAGATATGTTATCTTGTAACAGCAAGAGTCGATGACGGAAAAATCGCCCGACGCCGAACAGTCCGCGCCGCCCCGCTCCGACGGGGTGGCCTTCGCGCGCCATGACCATGCGCAGTGCCGGGCGCAGGCGCTGGCGGCGGCGGAGGCCGCCTGCGCGGCCAAAGGGTTGCGGCTGACGCCGATGCGCGCGCGGGTGCTGGAGATCTTGCTGGAGGCGCACGCGGCGATGGGCGCCTATGACGTGCTCAAGCGGCTGGCGGCGGAGGGGCTGGCCGCGCCGCAGCCGCCGGTCGCCTATCGCGCGCTGGATTTCCTGGTGGCGCATGGCTTCGCGCACCGGATCGAGAAACTGAACGCCTATGTCGCCTGCGCCCTGCCCGGCGGCCCGCACGCCGCCGCCTTCATGATCTGCCGCGACTGCGGCGCGGTGGCCGAGATCGCGGGCGACGCGGCGGCGGAGGGACTTGGCGCCTCGGCGCGCCGGCTGGGCTTCGCCATCGACAGCGCGGTGGTCGAGGCCGAGGGCCGTTGCCGCCGCTGCAAGGAGAAGATCGGGTGAGCGAGACGCTGCTGGCCGCGCAAGGGCTGGGCGTGACGCTGGGCGGCGCGCCGGTGCTGCGCGACGTGCGCTTCACCATCGCGCGCGGCGAGATCGTGACCGTGGTCGGGCCGAACGGCTCGGGCAAGACCACGCTCCTGCGGGTGCTGATCGGCGCGCTGGCGCCCGACCGGGGCGCGGTGACGCGGATGCGGGGCCTGCGGATCGGCTATGCGCCCCAGCGCCTCGCGATCGACCGCACGATGCCGATGACGGTGGATCGGTTTCTGCGGCTGGCGGGCGGCGACCGCGCGGCGCGGGCGGCGGCGCTGGCGCAGGCGGGGATCGGCGGGCTTGGCGGGCGGCAGCTGGCGGCGCTCTCCGGCGGACAGCTCCAGCGCGCGATGCTGGCGCACGCCTTGCTGCGCAAACCCGATCTTCTGGCGCTGGACGAGCCGACGCAGGGGCTGGACCAGCCTGGCGCCGCCGCGTTCTACAAGCTGATCGAGGCGGTGCGGCGCGACACCGGCTGCGCGGTGCTGATGGTCAGCCACGATCTGCATGTGGTGATGAGCGCCTCGGACCGGGTGGTGTGCCTGAACGGCCATGTCTGCTGCGAGGGGACGCCCACCGTCGTCTCCGCCGCGCCCGCCTATCGCGCGCTGTTCGGGCTGGGGACGGAGGGGACGCTGGCGCTGTATCGCCACGTCCACGACCACGCGCACGATAGCGGCTGCGCGGCGCCCGCGCTGGAGGAGACGCCGTGACGCTGCTGGGCGATTTCCTGGTGCGCGCGGGGCTGGCGGGCGTCGGCGCGGCGGCGGCGGCGGGGCCGCTGGGCTGTTTCGTGGTGTGGCGGCGGATGGCCTATTTCGGCGACGCCACCGCGCACGCCGCGATCCTGGGCGTGGCGCTGGCGCTGGCGTTGCAGGCGCCGGTGTTCGGCGGCGTGCTGGCGGCGGCGCTGGCGATGGCCGGGCTGATCTCGTTCGCCTCGGGCAAAGCGTATGCGGCCGACACCCTGCTGGGGGTGGCGGCGCATTCGGCGCTGGCGCTGGGGCTGGTGGCGGCGTCGTTCCTGCAGGGCGTGCGCATCGACCTGATGAGCTATCTGTTCGGCGACATCCTCGCCGTCACCCGCGCCGATCTGGCGGTGATCTGGGGCGGCGCGGCGCTGGTGACCGGCCTGCTGGTCTGGCGCTGGGACCGTCTGCTGACCGCGACGCTGAACGCCGATCTGGCGGCGGCGGAGGG
>CAZOZE010000147.1:0-26187 GCA_964584215.1 uncultured Rhodobacterales bacterium | reverse complement strand
TATGGCGAACCGCTGGAAGCATGACCGACCCCTCTCTCGCGCCCAGTTCGAGGCGCGATTTCCTGACGATGCGGCCTGCGCGGCTTATCTGGCGGCGCGGCGATGGCCGGAGGGCTTCGTCTGCCCGGGGTGCGGCGGCGCGAAGGGCTGGGCGCTGAAGGCCAAGGCGTTCACCTGGGAGTGCGCCGCCTGCCGGCGGCAGACCTCCGTGACCGCAGGCACGGTCATGCACGGCAGCCATCTGTCGCTGAAGGCGTGGTTCGCCGCCATCCACATCATGACCAGCCATTCCAACGGCGTCTCCGCCCTGCAACTGCAGGCGCAGCTGGGCCTCGGCAGCTACAAGAGCGCGTGGCTGCTCCTGACCAAGCTCCGCCGCGCCATGGTCGACCCCGGGCGCAGCCTGCTCGAAGGCGTCGTGGAGATCGACGAGACTGAGCTCCCGTTGCGCGCCAGGGACGACCCGCCCGCCGGCGGACAGGGCCGCAGCCCGTTGGGCAAGATGTTCGTCGCCGGCGCGGTGGAGCTGTCGCCTGAGGGCCATCCCCGCCGCATCCGCCTCGCGCCGATCGCCGATTTCTCCTCCGCCACGCTCAAACCCTTCGTCGCAGCCACAGCCGCGCCCGGCGCCCGCGTCGTCACCGACGGCTGGTCCGGCTACGCTGGCCTGCCCGATCACGCGCATGACCCGAAGGTCGTCGGCAAGATGGCCGCCCACATCGTGCTGAAATGGACGCATCGGGTCTTCTCGAACCTCAAGGCATGGGCGCTCGGCACGCTCCACGGCCTGCGCCGCCAGCATCTGAAGCGCTATCTCGACGAATTCGTCTTCCGCTGGAACCGCCGCCGCCACACCGCCGCCGCCTTCGACAGCCTGCTCGGCCTCGGCGCGCGCCTCGCGCCCGCCACCGCCCGCGACTTCGTCGAACAGCGCGTCTGACGGACACGCTTGCGCCGCAAGCACGGCTGCCGACCGCGCCATGCCGACCGGCCGCGCAAAACGCCTCGATCCGCCGCCAGACGCCCCACTCCAGACGCTCACGCCGCAGCGCTCAGCGCGCCGTCAGCATTCACGCGCCGTCCCAGACGCACAACATCTCGATGCACCGGAGCAAACGGGAGAAGCCTTTCGCGTTATATCGCACTGCGGCGCTGCGGTTGTTGACCGCGATCAAGGACTTTGCCGACTGCGCCCGGCATTCATGTTGCAACGCAGTATTCCCTCCGATAAGGAACACCCCGTGACAGTTCGCAATCTTGACGCGCTTCTGGCGCCAAAATCGGTCGCGCTGATCGGGGCCAGCGCGCGGCCCGGCTCCATTGGCGCCACCGTGATGAAACGGCTGCTGGGCGGCGGTTTCAACGGCGCCGTCCATCTGGTCAACCCGCGCCACAGCGAGATCGAGGGCCATCCCTGCCACGCCAGCGTCGCCGATCTGCCGAGCCCGCCCGACCTCGGCGTGATCGTCACGCCGCCGCCGAGCGTGCCGGGGCTGATCGGCGCGCTGGGCGAGGCGGGCGCGCGGGCGGCGGTGGTGATCACCGCCGGGCTGACGCGCGAGAGCGGCCTGCGCCAGGCGATGCTCGACGCGGCCAGACCGCACCTTTTGCGGGTGCTGGGGCCGAACTGCATCGGGCTTCAGGCGCCCTATGTCGGGCTGGACGCGAGTTTCGCCCATATCGCCGCCGCGCCGGGCGATCTGGCGCTGCTGTCGCAATCGGGCGCGATCGTCACCGCGATGCTTGACTGGGCGGCGCCGCGCGGCGTCGGCTTTTCCGTCGTCGCCTCGATGGGCGACATGGCCGACGTGGACGTGGGCGACCTGCTCGACCACTACGCCGCCGACCGCGCCACCCATGCGGTGGTGATGTATCTGGAGCAGGTGACCGACGCGCGAAAGTTCATGTCCGCCGCCCGCTCCTGCGCGCGCGTCAAGCCGGTGATCGTGGTCAAGGCCGGGCGCTCGGCGGCCGCGGCCAAGGCGGCGGCGTCGCATACCGGGGCGCTGGCGGGGTCGGACGCGGTCTATGACGCGGCGTTCCGAAGGGCGGGCGTGCTGCGGGTCGAGACGCTGGAGGACCTGTTCGCCGCCGCCGAGACGCTGGCGCGGCTGCCGCCGCTGCGCTCCGACCGGCTGGGCATCGTCACCAACGGCGGCGGCGCCGGGGTGCTCGCGGTGGACGCGCTGGCGCGGCGCGGCATCCGGCTGGCGGCGCTGTCGGACGCGAGCATGGCGACGCTCGACGCCGCTCTGCCGCCGACCTGGTCGCACGCCAACCCGGTGGACGTGATCGGCGACGCCGACGCCGACCGCTATGAAGCCGCGATCACCGCGCTGCTGGACGATCCGCAGGTCGATGCGGTGCTGGCGATGAACTGCCCCACCGCGCTGGCGCCGTCCGGCGTGATCGCCGAGCGGGTGATTGCGCTGGCGGCGGCGCGCAGCGCGATCCCCGGCCAGCGGCGGCGCAAGCCGATCCTGACCAACTGGCTGGGCGAAGCGACCGCCGACGCGGCGCGCAAGCGGTTCGCCGCCGCCGACCTGCCGACCTATGACACGCCCGCCGACGCCGTGCGCGGCTTCGCCTATCTCGCCGATCACCACAAGGCGCAGACCGCGCTGATGCGCGTGCCGCCCAGCCTGCCGCCCGACTTCAGCGCCGACTACGAGGCCGCGCAGGCGGCGATGGCCCCCGCGCTGGCCGAGGGGCGCGAGACGCTGACCGAGCCGGAGGCGAAGGCGGTGCTGCGCGCCTATGGCGTGCCCACGGTCGAGACCGAAACCGCCGCGACGCCGCAGGAGGCGGGCGAGATCGCCGCGCGGATGCTGGCGGCGGGCGCGACCGCGCTGGCGATCAAGATCCTGTCGCGCGACATCACCCACAAGTCCGACGTCGGCGGCGTGCGGCTGAACCTGCATACGGCCGACGAGGCCACCGCCGCCGCCGAGGGGATACTGGCGGCGGCGCGCAAGGCCCGGCCCGACGCGCGCATCGACGGTCTGGCGGTGCAGCCGATGATCCGCCGCCGCGATGCGCTGGAGCTGATCCTCGGCGTCACCGACGATCCCACTTTCGGCCCGGTGATGCTGTTCGGCGCCGGCGGCGTGTCGGTGGAGGTGGTGGCGGACAAGGCGCTGGCGCTGCCGCCGCTCGACCTGACGCTGGCGCGCGACATGATCGGCCAGACCCGCGTCGGCAAGCTGATGGCGGGCTTTCGCGACCGCCCGGCGACGGACATCGGCGCGGTGGCGCTGACGCTGGTGCGGCTGGCCCGGCTGGCGGCGGATTTCCCGCAGATCGTCGAGATGGACGTCAACCCGCTGCTGGCCGACGCCGACGGCGTGATCGCGCTCGACGCGCGCATCGTCGCGCGGTCTGCGCGAGAGGCCGCGCGCGGCGCCAACCCGCGCTTTGCGCTGCGCCCCTACCCCGCGCAATGGGACCGGCCCGAGACCCTGCCGGACGGCTCGACGGTGCGGGTGCGCCCGGTGCTGCCGCAGGACGCCGCGCTCTACGAGGCGTTCTTCGCGCGGCTGACCGCGCAGGACCGGCGTTTCCGCTTCATGAGCGCGATCAACCAGTTGTCGCAGGATCAGATCGCGCGGTTCACCCAGATCGACTACGCCCGCGCCATGGCCTTCGTGGCGATCGACCCTGAGGACGACTCGCTGATGGGCGTGTCGCGGATCGCCGCCGATCCTGACGGCGAGCGCGCCGAATACGCGGTGATCGCGCGCAGCGATCTGAAGGGCAAGGGGCTCGGCCGCGCGCTGATGCGCCGCCTGCTCGACTACGCAGCCGCCGAGGGGATCGGCGAGGTCTGGGGCTATGTGGACGCGCACAACGACGCGATGCAGGGCCTGTGCGCAAGGCTCGGCTTCACCCAGCGCCCCGACCTCGAGGACCGCGAACAGGTGATCGTCTCGATCCGCCCCGCGCGCGTGTCCGGCGCGAAGGAAAAACCTGCATGAGCCAGCGCATCGACCGCCACGCCGCAGGCCTCTATGCGATCGCGGCGACGCCGTTCGACGCCGACGGCGCGCTCGACCTCGACAGCGCCGACCGGCTGACCGACTTCTACCTCGGCTGCGGCGTGTCGGGCATGACCATTCTCGGCGTGATGGGCGAGGCGCCGAAACTGTCGGGCGATGAGGCGCGCGCCTTCGCGGCGCGGGTGCTGGCGCGGGTGGCTGGCCGGATTCCGGTGATCGTCGGCGTCTCGGCGCCCGGCGTCGCCAACCTCGCCGCGCTGGCGCGCTTCGCCATCGACAACGGCGCGGCGGGGGTGATGGTCGCGCCTGCGGCGGGGCTGGCGACCGAGGAGAAGGTCGCCGACTATATCGCGCAGGTCTGCGCGGCGCTGGGACCGGACGTCCCCGTCTGCTTTCAGGATTATCCGCAGGCGACCGGCGTGCAGGTCTCGGCGGCGGCGGTGCTGCGGCTGGCCGCCGATCACGCGCAGATCGTGATGTTCAAGCATGAGGACCGCCCCGGCCTCAACAAGCTCAGCCGCCTGCGCGCGGGCTGCCGCGACGCGCCGCGCCTGTCGATCCTGTGCGGCGCGGGCGGGCTGCATCTGCCGCAGGAGCTGGCGCGCGGCGCCGACGGCGCCATGACTGGCTTCGCCTGGCCCGAGGTGCTGGCGGAAGTGATCCGCCGCCACCGCGCGGGCGACGCCGACGGCGCGGAGGACCTTTTCGACGCCTGGCTGCCGCTGATCCGCCACGAACAGCAGCCCGGCGTCGGGCTGGCGCTGCGCAAGGAGGCGCTGCGTCGGCGCGGCGCCATCGCCTGCGCGGCGACCCGCGCCCCCGGCCCCAGCCTCAGCCGTCTCGACCACGACGACCTCACCCGCCTGATCGCCCGCGTCGCCGCGCGCCCGCAGGCGGCGATCTGAAGCGCGCGCGGGCCGGAAAGCGCGGCGGGAGCCGCCGCCGCAAGCCGCCGCGCCGCGCGGGATGAAGCGCCGCCTCCGCTGGTCGCAGGCGCCCGCCGCGACGCCCGCCGCCGCCGGTCGCGCCCGGCGCAAACCGCTATCGCGCGCCGCCGCGCAAACCGCCCGGCGCGCCGTCCGCCGGGTCGAGCAGACGGCGCAGCCGCAGCGCCGAGGCGCGCGCCAGCCGCAGGGTCAGCGCCCGGCGCCGGGCGGCGCCGAGCCGACGCGGCGCGGCGGGGCGCAGGGCTTCGGCGCCGAAAGCGTCGGCGATCAGCACGCCATGATCCGGCGGCAGAAGCCCGGACGGAAAATCCGGGCCGACCGCGAAAAAGAAGGCGTCGCACCAGTCGAGATAGCCGGTCCACTTGGCGTCGGCGCGGAAATCGGCGACCGAGGCCTTGCATTCGACCACCGTCACCGCGCCGTCCGGCCCCAGCGCGATCACATCGACGCGCAGGCCGGGGGCGGGCGCGAACTCGGTCAGCGGCGCCGCGCCCGCGTCGGTCAGCCAGCGGCAGACGCCGCGCGCCAGCCGCGCGCCGGGGGTCGCGTCAAAGGCGCGCGGGGGGGAGTCGCCAAAGGCGCGCGAGGGGGAGTCGCCCAAGGCGCGCGGGCGGAAGTCGCCGCAGGCGCGGGAAGTGTCGCCGCCGCTCAGCGTCGCAACTCCGGCGCCGCCTCGGCGAGACCGAGGTCCAGCACGTCAGCGAGGCAGCGCGCCAGCAGCGCCGCCCAGGCCCGCTGTCCCTCCGCATCGGCGATCAGGTCGTTGCGCACCTCGATCAGCACATGCTCCAGCCCGCGCGACAGGCCGTGGCGCCACATGGTGTCGCCCTCCAGCGCGCCCTGATAGGGCTCGTTGTCGCCGACCACCAGCTCATCCTCGGCGCGCAGCCGCGCCAGCAGGGGCGCCGCCAGCCGGTCGTCGCCCGCCCACAGCACGCCCACATGCCACGGGCGCGGCGCGCGGCCGCGCAGTTGCGGCGTGAAGGAATGGACCGACACCAGGCGCGGCGCCGCGCCCCGCGCCTGCGCGGCGTCGATCGCGGCGGCGATCGCCGCGTGATAGGGGCGGTGGAAGGCGTCGAGCCGCCGCGCCAGCTCCGCCGCGTCCACCGCGCGGTTGCCGGGGATCAGCGACCCGTCATAGAGCCGCATCACCAGCGTCGGATCGTCCTCGCCGCGATTGGGGTCGATCACCAGCCGCGAACAGCCGCTGAGCACCGCAGGCGCGTCGAGCGCGTCGGCCAGCGCCAGCGTGACCTCCCGCGCGCCCACGTCATAGGCGATGTGGCGCGCCAGATCGACGGCGGACAGGCCGAGGTCGCCCATTTCGGGCGGGATCGCGTTGCGGGCGTGGTCGCACAGCAGCAGCAGCGACGGGTCGCCGTCGGGCCGCACATGCTCGAAAGGCCGGAAAATGTTCATCGTCAAGGCCTAGCCGCCCCGGCGCGCGCGCTCAAGGCCCCGCCGCGCCGCAGACGGCGCCCGACGCCGCTCACGCCGTCATGACGCGGCGCACAAAAGAATGTGCGCGCCACAATCATTGTTTCTGCGCCGTAACGGCGCAATTATCTTACTCGCGATTTTCGCGCAACACAGGAGCCGCTCCATGCGCGCCGCCACCGCCAGTCCGCTTCGCCTGACCGCCGCCGCCTTGCTGACGGCGGGCCTGTTGGCCCAGCCCGCGCTGGCTGCGGAAAAGTGGGTGATCGACCCCGGACACGCCAGCATCACCTTCAAGGCCGACCATCTGGGCTATTCGGTGGCGCACGGGCGGTTCCACAAGTTCGACGCCGACATCCTGTTCGACCCGGAGGATCTGTCGGCGACCGAACTGACGGTGACCATCGACTCGGCGAGCGTGGACACCGCCTGGCCCGCCCGCGACACGCACATCCGCTCGCGCGATTTCCTGAACGCGGAGGCCTATCCCAAGATCAGCTTCGTCTCCAGAAGCGTGCGCAAGACCAGCGACGACACCGCCGACATCACCGGCGACCTGACCATGATCGGCCAGACCCGCGAAGTGACGTTCACCGCCGCCCTCAACCGCCTTGCGCCCTCGCCGTTCAACCCCAGCCAGATCATCGCCGGGTTCAAGGTGGAGGGAGTGATCGAGCGCGCGCTCTGGGGCATGACCTTCGGCGGCGCCGCGTTCGCCGAGTTCGTGCCGGTGCGCATCGACATCGAGATCAGCCCGGCGCCGTGACGCGATAACGTGATGGCGGCAATCCGGCCCAGGGGCGCTAGATAGGGATGTGCGGGCAGAGTAGCCCGCGCAGCCTGGAACCGCCCTCATGCGCGCCATCGTGATCCTGACGCTCGCCTTGCTGACCCTCGGACCGGCGCAGAGCCGCGCCGCGCCGATGCTTTGGCGGGTGGCGCCCGAACAGTCGGTGATCGCGTTCGACTACGCCGAGAACGACAATCCCGCCTCCGGCGTGTTCGCGAACGTAACGGGCGAGGGCCTGTTCGATCCGCAAAACCTTGCGGCGACGCGGCTGGAGCTGCTGATCGACGTCGCCAGCCTCGACCTCGGCGACCCGCTGGAGAGCGCCTTCGCGCAGAGCGCCGAGTGGTTCGACGCCGCCAGCCATCCGGTCGCGCGCTATCGGCTCGCGGCGCTGACCGCACTGGGCGACGGGCGGTTCGAGGCGCTGGGCGATCTGACCATCAAGGGGCGGCTGAAGGTGCTGCGCACGCCGATCGCGCTGACGATCTCCGGCGACCGGGCGACGGCGAGCGGCGAACTGACCTTCGACCGGCGCGATTTCGACGTCGGCGCCGGGCCGTCTTCGCTGTTCATTTCGGTGGGAACTGCGCTATCGGTGCGGTTCGATCTGGTCGCGGAGGCGGCCGCCGCCGGGGGCGCTTTGTGACATGACGCTGCGCAACGATGCGACACGCTGGGGCTGGGCCGCGCGTCTGCTGCACTGGACCATGGCGGCGATCATGCTGTTCATGCTGGGCCTTGGCCTTTACATGACCCGGCTCGACGACGTGTTCGAGCGCTTCGCGCTGACCCAGATTCACAAGAGCTGGGGCTTTGCGGTGTTCGCGCTGGCCATTGTCCGCGTGATCTGGCGGCTGGCCAACCGCGAGGCGCCGCGCGACCCGCCGGGCATGAAGCCGTGGGAGCGGCTCGCCGCGCGGGTCTCGCACCTGGGGTTCTATCTGCTGATGTTCGCGCTTCCGTTGTCGGGGTGGCTGATGGCCTCGGCCTCGCCGCTGCAGGACAGCTATGGGATCAGGAACATGGCGTTCGGGCTGTTCGAGATGCCCGATCCCTTCGTTCCCGGCGACAAGGCGCTGGAGACGGTGTTCAGGCAAATACACAACGCCGCCGCGCTGGCGCTTGGGGCGCTGCTGGTCGTGCATGTCGGCGCGGCGCTGAAGCATCATTTCGTGATGCGCGACGACGTGCTGAAGCGGATGACCTGGGGCCGCTGAGCGCGCTATTCGGCGGCGATGGCGGCGGCGATCAGGGCGCGGGCCGCCGGGCCGTCCCACGCCGCCTCGCCAGTGTAGCGGGCGATCTCGCGGCCCTGACGGTCGAGCAGCAGCGTGGTCGGCTGGCCGATCAGCGCCGCCGCCCGCGCCACCGCGAAGCGCGGGTCGTGGTGCAGCGCCAGCGCCGTTATGCCGTTCTCCGCCATCCAGCGGCGCGGTTTGCCGATGTCGCCCCGGTCGGTCGAGATCGCCAGCACCACGAAATCGTCGCTCTGCGCCGAGGCCGCCAGCCGGTCGATGGACGGCAGCTCCTTGAGGCACGGCGGGCACCACGTCGCCCAGAAATTCACCAGAACCACCTTGCCCGCCCAGTCGGAAAAGCGCCGCTCGGCGCCCTCGCCATCGACGAAGGGCGCGTCCACCGCGTCGCGCGGCGCATCGTGGACCACCATGCGCGCCATGTCGCCGTCGCGCGCCGCCATCACCGCCGCGCGCCCGTCCGCGTTCAGCGCAAGCGCGGGGGTGGCGCCGAGCAAAACGGCGGTGTAGAGGCGAATGAGCGCGTGACGCATGGTTTTCTCCGGTCGGATCGGGACGTTTCTCATGCCGCAACATAACGCGGGAACCAGAAAGGGCGAAGGGGCGAACGCCATGTGGGGCGGGCGGTTCACGGCGTCTCCCGACGAAGTGATGACCGCGATCAACGCCTCGATCGGCTTCGACCGCCGCCTTGCGACCCAGGACATCGCGGCCAGCCGCGCCCACGCCGCGATGCTGGCCGCGCAGGGGATCGTGACGCCGCAGGACGCCGAAGCGATCGACGCGGGTCTGGCGCAGATCCTCGCCGAGATCGAGGCGGGCCAGTTCGCGTTCTCCGCCGCGCTCGAAGACATCCACATGAACGTCGAGGCGCGGCTGGCGGAACTGATCGGCGCCCCCGCCGGGCGGCTGCACACCGCGCGCTCGCGCAACGATCAGGTGGCGACCGATTTCCGGCTGTGGGTGCGCGACGCCTGCGACGGCGCCGCCGCCGCGCTGACCCGGCTGATCGCCGCGCTGCTGCGGCAGGCCGAGGACGGCGCCGAGGTGGTGATGCCCGGCTTCACCCATCTGCAAGTGGCGCAGCCGGTGACATGGGGCCACCACATGATGGCCTATGTCGAGATGTTCGCCCGCGACCGGGCGCGGTTCAGCGATGCGCGGGCGCGGATGAACGAGTGCCCGCTGGGCGCGGCGGCGCTGGCGGGCACGTCGTTTCCCATCGACCGCCACGCCACGGCGGGCGCGCTGGGCTTCGACCGGCCGACCGCCAATTCGCTCGACAGCGTCGCCGACCGCGATTTCGCCATGGAGTTCCTTTCCGCCGCCGGCATCTGCGCCACGCATCTGTCGCGGCTGGCGGAGGAGATCGTGATCTGGTCCACCGCGCAGTTTCGCTTCGCGCGGCTCAGCGACCGCTTCTCCACCGGTTCCTCGATCATGCCGCAAAAGCGCAACCCCGACGCCGCCGAACTGATCCGCGCCAAGATCGGACGGATCATGGGCGCGCAGGTGGCGCTGAGCGTGGTGATGAAGGGCCTGCCGCTGGCCTATTCCAAGGACATGCAGGAGGACAAGGAGCCGGTGTTCGACGCCGCCGACAGCCTTGGCCTCGCGCTCGCCGCCATGGAGGGGATGCTGCGCGATCTGGCGCCCGACCCTGCGCGCTTGCGCGCCGCCGCCGCGACCGGGTTCTCCACCGCGACCGATCTGGCCGACTGGCTGGTGCGCGAACTCGATCTGCCGTTCCGGCAGGCGCACCACGTGACCGGCGCGCTGGTCAGGCTGGCGGAGGATCGCGGCTGCGACCTGCCCGACCTGCCGCTAAGCGCGATGCAGGCCGTCGAACCGCGCATCACCGAGGCGGTGTTCGGCGTGCTGGGGGTGGAGAACTCGGTGCGCAGCCGCACCAGCCACGGCGGAACCGCCCCCGATCAGGTGCGCGCCCAGATCGCCCGCTGGCGGGAGATCGAGGGATGAGGCCGCTGGTTCTCGCGGCGCTCACGGCGCTGGCGCTGGCGGGCTGCGGCGTCAAGGGCGACCCGCTGACGCCGTCGCAGGCGCAGGCGGAGCAAGAGGCGGCGCAATGACGCTGGCCGCCGCGCGCGCCCGCATTACCTGCGCCTGCGCAAACAGGGGAGCGCGCCGATGACGCCGTTACGCATGGTCTGGCTGGCGATGGCCATTGTCGGCGCGATTCTGCCGTGGATCTATTTCGGCGGCTGGCTGACCGCCAACGACTGGAACCTCGGGCTGATGCTCGATGTCTGGAACGCCACCGACGCGGGCACCGGGCTGGTCTATGACCTCACCTGGTCGTGGATCGTGATCGTGGTGTGGTGTCTGGTGGAGTCGATCCCCCGCCGCGACTGGCTGAGCCTGATCGTGGTCCCGCTCGGCACCCTGATCGGCGTGTCCTGCGCGCTGCCGCTGTATCTGTTCCTGCGCTCGCGGCCCGGCTACGCCCGGTAACGCCATGGATCATTTCGACTATCGCAGCGGCGTGCTGCACGCCGAGGATGTGAGCCTGGCCGAGATCGCGGCGCAGGTCGGCACGCCGTTCTACGTCTATTCCAGCGCGACGCTGGAGCGTCACCTGTCGGTGATGGACGCCGCGCTGGCGGGGATGCCGCATCTGGTGTGCTTCGCGGTCAAGGCCTGCGGCAACCTCGCGGTGCTGCGCACGCTAGCGCGCAAGGGCGCCGGGATGGACGTGGTCTCAGAAGGCGAGATGCGCCGCGCGCTGGCGGCGGGGGTTCCCGGCGCGAAGATCGTGTTCTCCGGCGTCGGCAAGACCCGCGTGGAGATGGCGGCGGCGCTGGCGGCGGGCGTGGGGCAGTTCAACGTCGAGAGCGAGCCGGAACTTGAGGCGCTGTCGCAGGTGGCGGCCTCGATGGGCCTGCGCGCCCCGGTGGCGGTTCGGGTCAACCCGGACGTGGACGCCAAGACCCACGCCAAGATCGCCACCGGCAAGAGCGAGAACAAGTTCGGCGTGCCGATCGCGAAGGCGGCGGCGGTCTATGCGCTGGCCGCGCGGCTGCCCGGCGTCGAGGTGGTGGGCGTCGATGTCCACATCGGCTCGCAGCTCACCGAACTTGCGCCCTTCGCCGACGCCTTCGCCAGGGTGGCCGCGCTTGTCGGCGCCTTGCGCGCGCAGGGCCACGCGATACGGCGCATCGACCTCGGCGGCGGCCTCGGCATCCCTTACGTCCGCTCCAACGAAGCGCCGCCGTTGCCGTTCGACTATGGCGCGATGGTGCGTGAGGCGGTGGGGGGCTTGGGCGCCGAGATCGTGATCGAGCCGGGGCGGCTGATCGCGGGCAACGCCGGGCTGCTGGTCGCCTCGGTGATCTACCTCAAGCGCGGCGAGGGGCGCGACTTTCTGATTCTCGACGCGGCGATGAACGATCTGGTGCGCCCGGCGATGTATGACGCCTGGCACGACATCGTTCCGGGGACCGAGCCTGCGGCGGACGCGCCGCTGGCGCCGTTCGACGTGGTGGGGCCGGTGTGCGAGACCGGCGACACCTTCGCCCGCGCCCGGATGCTGCCGCCGCTGGCGGCGGGCGATCTGGTGGCGTTCCGCTCCGCCGGGGCCTATGGCGCGGCGATGGCGAGCGAATACAACGCCCGCCCGCTCGTCCCCGAAGTGCTGGTCGCGCAGAATCGTTTTGACGTGGTACGCAGCCGGCCCACTTATGATGAAATGCTGGCGCGGGAGCGGATTCCCGACTGGCTGGGCTGAGCCTCCGGAGCGCCGGGCGTGCCGCCCGCAAGACGCAGGAGCGCGCATGTCCCCAGAGCGCACGGACCAGAACCCGCAAGGCCGCTTCGCCGCCGCCCGCGCGCATGTGGCGCGCGAGGCGCGCAAGACCCGGGCCGGTCTGTGGCTTGAACAGGCGGCGCGCGCGCTGTGGCCGCTGTGGGCGCTGACGGCGGCATTTCTGGGGCTGGCGCTGCTGGGCCTGCCGCAGGCGCTGCCCTATTGGGCGCATGTCGCGCTGCTGGCCGGTTTCGGCGCCGCCGCGCTGTGGCTGACGCGCGGCGCGTGGCGGGCATGGCGCAGGCCCACCGGGGCCGACGCGCTGGCGCGGCTCGACGGCGACGCGCCGGACCGGCCTGCGGCGACGCTTGAGGACGCGCTGGCGGCGGGCGCGGGCGACCCCGCCGCGCGCGGCGTCTGGGCAGCGCATCAGGCGCGCATGGCGGCGCGCGCGATGGCGGCGCGCGCGCCCGCGCCCGATCTGCGCGTCTCCGACCGCGACCGATTCGCCCTGCGCCACGCCGCCGCGATCGCGCTGGCGGCGGGGGTGATGGCGCAGTTCGGCGACGACGGCGCGCGGCTGGGCGAGGCGCTGGTTCCCGTCGGCGGCGCGGCGGCGGCCGCGCAGGCGCCCGCGTCCAGCCTCGAGGCATGGGCGTCGCCGCCGCCGCACACCCGCATGGCGCCGCTCTATCTGACCGAGCGCATCGAGACGGGCGAGACGATCACCCTGCCCGCCGGGTCGGAGATTACGCTCAGGGTGTTCGACGCCGGCGAGCCGCCCGCGCTCGGCGGCGACGCGCTGGACCCGGCGGCGCTGAGCGATCACGGCGACGGCGCATGGAGCGTGACCGCGCCGCTGATGCGCTCCGGCGCGCTGGAGGTCGCGGGGTTCGGCGGCTGGCGATTCGAGGCGGTCGCCGATCTCGGCCCGCTGGTGGCGTTCACCGAGGCGCCCTCCGGCGCGCGCTCGGGCGCGCTGCAATTCGGCTTCGAGGCGTCGGACGACTATGGCGTGACCACCGCGCGCGCGACCATCGCGCTTGACGCGGCGGCGGCGGGGCCGCGCGGGCTGGCGGCGGCGACGGTGTTCGAACCGGTCGAATTCGCCCTGCCGCTGCCGCTGCGCGGCGCGACCGAGGAGACGACCGAAACCGTGGTCGAGGACCTAACCGAAAACCCGTGGGCCGGGCTGCCGGTGATCCTGACCCTGACCGTCGAGGACGGCGCGGGTCAGGAAGGTCGCGCCGAGGCGCGCCTCACCCTGCCGGGGCGCCGCTTCATCGACCCGCTGGCGCGCGCGATCATCGAGCAGCGCCGCGATCTGGCGTGGAGCACAGAAGCGGCGCCGCGCGTGCGCGATGTGCTGGAGGCGGTCAGCGCCTACCCTGACGATATTTTCGACGACAGGACCGCCTACCTCAGCGTGCGCACCGCGCTGCGCCGCCTTGGCTATGCGATCCCCGACGGGCGCGTTGCGGCGGAGACGCCGGGCGTGGCCGATCTGCTGTGGCGCGCCGCGCTGCGCATCGAGGAGGGCGACCTGTCCGACGCCGAGCGCCGCCTGCGCGAGATCCAGCAGGAGCTTTCCGAGGCGCTGGAGCGCGGCGCGGACGAAGACGAGATCGCCGCGCTGATGGACGAGCTGCGCGCCGCGCTTCAGGACTATCTGCAACAGCTGGCGCAGGAGGCGATGCGCAACCAGGCCGAGGGCCAGCCGCAGCCGCCGATGGACCCCGGTCAGACGATGAGCCAGCAGGACCTGATGGCGATGCTGGACCGTCTTGAAGACGCGATGAAGGGCGGCATGGAGGAGATGGCGCGCCAGATGCTCCAGCAGCTTCAGCAGATGCTTGAGAACCTCCAGATGGCGCAGCCCGGCCAGCAGGGCCAGCCCGGGCAGGGAGACCCGGCGACGCAGGCGCTGCAGGACATGATCGGCCAGCAGCAGGGCCTCGCCGACCGCTCCTTCGACGCGCTGCGGCAGGGCCGCGAGGGTCAGCCGGGCCAGGGTCAGCCCGGTCAGGGCGAGCAAGGTCAACAGGGGCAACAGGGGCAAGGCCAGCAGGGGCAAGGCCAGCAGGGGCAAGGCCAGGGCCAGCCGGGCCAGCAGCAAGGCCAGGGTCAGGGGCAGGCCAAGGGCCAGCCCGGCGGCCCCGACCTCGGCGCCATCGCGCGCGATCAGGAGGGGTTGCGCCAGTTGCTCGACGATCTGCGGCAGGGCATGCAGGGTGGCGCCGGGCGCGAGGCGCTGGACCGCGCCGAAGGCGCCATGGGCGCCGCGCGCGACGCGCTGGAGGGCGGCGACGCCGACGGCGCGCTGCAGGATCAGGTCGAGGCGCTCGACGCCTTGCGCGAGGGCGCGCAGGAAATGGCGCGCGACATGCAGAACCAGCCCGGTCAGGCGCAGCAGGCCGGGCGCGACGGTCGGGCGGGCGACGTGCGCGACGAAGACCCGTTCGGCCGCCCCACCGCCAGCGACGGCCCGCTCGACGGCGCCTCGGTGCGTGTGCCCGACGCCAGCGTGATGAAGCGCGCCCGCGAGCTGATGGACGAAATCCGCCGCCGCGCGGGCGACCGCACCCGCCCGATGGAGGAGCTACAGTATCTCGACCGGCTGCTCGATCGCTTCTAGAGCGCAGGCGCCGCAGTCGAAGTCGCGGCCCGGGCCTTGCGCCGGGGCGGTTGCAGCAGCCCGGCCGGTCGCGGCTACCGCGCGCTCAAACTTGACATGACACGGCGTCGGCCGGGCCGGGCGCGGCCCCCGCCGCCGCAGCGCATCCGCCGAACCACAGCCGACAGGGCGGAAGCCCGGCTCAGCCGCCCTCGCGCAGCCCCGCGACGGTGTCGGCGAGCAGCGCGCGCCCCTGATCCACCGCAGCGACATAAGCGCTGAGCGGCTCGGCCAGCGCAGGCGCCGCCGCCGCGATGGCGGCGTGCTTGGCGTAGAGCGTCGCCGCCGTCATCGCCAGCAGCGCGACCACGACGAAGCCCGCGAGAAATCCGCCGCGCCGGGGCGGCGCGTGCTCGGCTTCGAGCGAGGCGGCCATCGTCGCGGGCTGCGGCGTCCCGGCGGGTTCAGCGACGGTCGGGGCCCGCTGCGGCGCATACGGCGCGGGATCAGCCGACGCGATGACGGTCGGCGCCGCGACACCGGGCGCCGCGACAGCCGCCGCGGCGGGCGTCATGCGCCACAGGTGGCCGCACGCGCTGCACTGAACCATGCGCCCGCCTTGCGGGATCGCCTCGTCGCCGACCGAATATCGCGCCCCGCAGGCCGGACATGTCACGCGCATCATCGCCTCGCGTCTCTGTGGCGAAACCGCCCTCGCCGTCGCTATATCGCGCGCGCCGCGCCGAGCCAAGCCGCAGCCGGCGCGCCGCCGCATCTTGAGCGTGCGTGCGCGCTCTGCGATGCTCGTGCCGCTTGCATGTGGCGGAGTGATGGCGTGATCGCGTTCGAAGCGGCGGCGTTCAGGTATGGCGACCATGCGGTGCTGCGCGACGTCACGCTGCGGCTGGCGCCGGGGTCGCTGCATTTTCTCACCGGGCGGTCGGGCGCGGGCAAGACCACCCTGCTGCGGCTGATCTATCTGGCGCTGACCCCGGCGGCGGGGTCGGTGGCGGTGATGGGCGCCGAAACCGCGACGCTGAACGCGGCGGCGCGCGCGGCGCTGCGGCGGCGCATGGGGCTGGTGCTGCAGGACTGCGACCTGCTGGAGCACCTCAGCATCCGCGACAACATCGCCCTGCCGCTGCGCATCGCCGGGCGAGACCCGCGCGCGCGGCAGGGCGACATCATTGAGCTCGCGCGCTGGGTGGGGCTGGACGACCGGCTGGTGGCGCTGCCGCGCGAATTGTCCTCCGGCGAGCGGCGGCGCGCGGCGGTGGCGCGCGCGGTGATGACGGCGCCGGAACTGGTGATCGCCGACGAGCCGACCGGCGACGTGGACGAGGAGGCGGCGGGGCGCATCCTTGAGCTGTTTCTCGAACTCAACCGCGCCGGGGCGACGGTGCTGGTCGCCACCCACGACCTGAGCCTGATCCGCAAGGCGCAGGGCCGCGCGCAGGCGCGCACTCTGCGGCTGGAGGGCGGCGCGATCATCCGCGCGGGCGCGGCGCTGTGAGCGCGCGCAGGCCCGGCCCGGTGGCGCCGCACGGCGCCGCGCCGCATCTCGTGGCGCTGGTCTCGGCCGCGATGTGCTTTCTGGCGGTCTGCGCGCTGGAGGCCGCGAACGGCGCCGCGCGGGTCTCGGGCGCGTGGTCCGGCGGGATGGAGGGCGCCGCGACGGTGCGCGTTCCGGCGCCAGAGGGCCGCTCGGTGGCGGCGCCGCTGGCGGTCGCCGCGCTCGCCACCCTGTCCGGCGCGCCGGGCGTGGCGGATGCGCGGCTGCTGGACGCCGACGAGACGGCGGCGCTGGTCGCGCCGTGGCTGGGCGGCGCGCCCGACCCTGCGACGCTGCCGCTGCCGCTGATGATCGACGTGACGCTGGCCGATCCGCCGCCCGCGCCCGGCGCGGTGCAGGCGCGGCTTGACGCGGCGGCCCCCGGCGCGCTCTACGACGATCATGCGGCGTGGCGGGCGCCGCTGGAGCAGGCGGCGGCGGCGTTCCGGCGTCTGGCGTTCTGGAGCGTGGCGCTGATGGGACTGGCCCTGGCGGCGATGGTGGCGGCGGCGGCGCACGCAAGCCTGGCGGGCGCGGCGGCGACGGTGCGCACCCTGCGGCTGATCGGAGCGCAGGACGCCTATGTGGCGCGCGCCTTCGAGCGCCCGATCGCGCTGCGCGCGCTGATCGGCGGCGCGGCGGGCGCGCCTGCGGCGGCGCTGGCGCTGTCGATGGCGCCGCTCGATCTGGGCGCGGGCCTGGGCGATGCGGCGTCCTGGTCGCCGCAGATCGCGCCGATCCTTGCGGCGCCGCTGGCCTGCGCGGCGCTGGCGTGGCTGACGGCGCGGCTGACGATCCTGCTGATGCTGCGGCAGGCGCCGTGATGCGGTGGGACGTTGCGCGCGGGATCGCGTTCTACACGTATTTCTACATCACCATGGCGCTGGGCGGCGTGATCTTTTTTCCCGCCGCCGCACTGTCGCCGCGCGCCGCGCGCTGGTGCGGCAAGTTCTGGCTGAGCGGCGTATTCGCGGCGCTGCGCCTGATCGGCGGGGTGCGCTGCGCGATTCGCGGCCCCGTGCCGACGGGGCGGGTGGTGATCGCCGCCAAGCATCAGTCGATGCTGGATGTGTTCATGATCGTCCACGCCCTGCCCGAAGGGCGGTTCGTGATGAAGCGCGAACTGGTGCGCGCGCCGATTTTCGGCTGGTATGCGATGCGCATGGGCGCGGTGCCGGTGGACCGCGGCGGCGGACAGCCCGCGCTGAAGGCGATGGTCGAGGGCGTGATGGCCGGGGCGCGCAACGGCGGCCAGATCGTGATCTATCCGCAGGGAACCCGCGTGGCGCCCGGTGCGCGCGCGCCTTACAAGACCGGCGTTCATGCGCTCTATGAGGCGAGCGGCCTGCCCTGCATCCCCGCCGCCACCAACTCCGCCCTGCGCTGGCCGAAGGGGGTGGCGCTGCACCCCGGCGTGGCGGTGGTCGCGTTCCTGCCCGAGATCGCCCCCGGCATGGCGCGCGCGCCGTTCATGGCGCGGATCGAGGCCGACATCGAGACCGCCACGGCGCGGCTGGCGCAGGAGGCGCGCGGCGGCGCGGCGCAACGCTAAGACGCCACGCCGTCGCGCATGTGCGGGTCGGCCCCCGCGCGCCGCGGCAGCCCGCGCCCCGTCAGCGGCGCTTGCCGCCCTTGCCCGCCTTGCCTGCGGCGATGGCGGCGGCGGCGCGCAGTTCGTCGGCGATCTCCTCCGCCTCCTCCGGCGTGAAATCCATCGGGATCTCGACGCCGTCCTGCTCGACGAACAGGCGGACCATGCCGAGGCTGGTGGGGCCGATCTGGAGGTTCGCGCTCTGGTCGCTCTGCTTGTCGATGCCCAATGTCAGGCCCCTTTCGAAAGGTTGACATGAGGTAACGCGCGACGACCTTCAAAGGCAACCGGCGCGTCGCGGCGCCGGGCGCGCATCGCGCGGCGCCCCGCGATTGACGGCGACGGCGGCGCGACCGATGCTTGGGACGCAGGCGAATGCGGGAGAGCGACGTGAAAAAGGCGCTGATCTGGAGCTCGGCCGTCGCCGCGCTGGTCGCGGGCGGCGGATACGGGCTGTGGCGCGCGGGCGCGTCCGGGCTGGACGCCGCGCTCGACGCCGAGATCGCTTCGCTGGCGGCGCAGGGCGTGACCCTCAGCCATGGCGCGCGCACCCTCTCGGGCTTTCCCTTCGCCTATGTCCTGCGGCTGGAGGACGTGCGCGCCGAGGCGACCGGCGACGGATGGCGCGCGGCGGTTCCCTGGACGCGCACCGAAGCCGGTCTGCTCGGCGGCGTCGCGCGCACCACGATAGCGTCGAGGGCGACGGTCGAAATCACGCCGCCGCCGGAGGCCGCCCTGGGCGACGCGCCGCTGGCCTTTACGGTGACGTCGCAGGATCTGGCGGTCGAGACGCCGCTGACCGGCCCCAACCGCGCCTCGGTCACGGCGGCGGCGCTGGCGATGGAGCATCCGGGCGGCGCCGCTCTCGGCGCGACGGCGGTCTCGGCGCAGGGGCTGTCGGTGACGCTGGAGCGGTTCGCGACCGGCGCGGCGAAGGTCGAGGGCGCCATCGCGCGGCTCGTCACCGCGCTCGACGCGGCGCCGGGCGACGGGGCCGGGCGGGCGGAGAGCGTCACCGACGACGTGGTGTTCTCGGCTCAGGGCCGGGGCCTGCGCGGGCTGGACCTGCCCGCCTTCCTGCGCGGCGACGGCGAAGCGGAGATCTGGATCAGCGCGGGCGCGCTCGCCACCACCGGGCCGGACGGCGCGCAGGGCGGCTCGGGGCCGACGTCTTCGCGGCTGCGCGTCGGCGCGGGGCGGCTGTTCTACACCGGAGAGACGGCGGACGCGCGCTACGCCGTCGCCCTGCCCCAGACCCTCGCCCCGCCCCAGACCGGCGCGCAGCCGCTGACCGTCACCGCCGCGCGCACCGCCATCGCGCTGGAGGCGCCGCTGGCGCCGGCGGCGGCGGCGCAGGCCTATCTGCTGGACCTCACGCTCGACGAGGTCGCGGCGCCCGAGGCGCTGTGGGCGGCGTTCGACCCGCAGGCGCTGTTGCCGCGCGATCCGCTCAGCCTCAAGGCCAGGGTCGGCGGCGCGGCGCGGGTGCTGGTGGACCTCGCCGCCGCCGCCGAGACCCCCGGCGCCCCGGTGGCGGTCGAGACGGTGGAGATCACCGGTTTCCGCTTCGACGGCCTCGGCGCCAGCGCCTCTGGTGACGCCGCGCTGAAGATCGTTCCCGGCGCCCCCACGCCGGACGGGCGCGTGTTCGTCACCGTCGAGGGCTGGCGCCCGGTGCTGGACGCGGCGGTGCGGCTGGGCGTGGCGACGCCCGACCTCGCCATTTTCCTCACCTCGATCGCGGAACAACTCAACAGCCCCGACGCGGAGGACGGCGTGTTCACCTCGCAGATCGAACTGCGCGACGGCGCGGTGTTCGCCAATGGAACCCGGGTGAACTGAGCCATGACGCCGAGGCGCTGCCCGTGGTGCGGCGACGATCCGCTCTATGTCGCCTATCACGACGCCGAGTGGGGCGTGGCGGAGCGTGACGGCCGCGCGCTGTGGGAAAAGCTGATCCTCGACGGCTTTCAGGCCGGGCTTTCCTGGATCACCATCCTGCGCAAGCGCGAGGGGTTCCGAGACGCCTTCGAGGGCTTCGACCCCGTGCGCATCGCCCGGTACGGCGAGGCGGACGTGGCGCGCCTCATGGCCGACGCGCGCATCGTGCGCCATCGCGGCAAGATCGAGGCGACCATCGGCAATGCGCAAGCCTGTCTGGCGATGGGCGGGGCGGATGCTTTCGGCGCCTGGTGCTGGGCCTGGGTGGACGGCGCGCCGCTGCGCAACCGGCCCGCGACCATGCGCGACGTGCCCGCCGAGACGCCGCTCAGCCGCGCGATCTCACGCGATCTCAAGGCGCGGGGGTTCAGGTTCTGCGGCCCGACCATCGTCTATGCCTGGATGCAGGCTTGCGGGCTGGTGGACGACCACCTCGCCGCCTGCCCGCGCGCGGAGGCGATCGACGGCGCGCCTGCGGTCAGTGGTTCATCAGCGCCATGGCGCCCATCGCCAGCGTCAGACCCAGCACCTCGCGCGCCGAAATCGTCTCCTTGAACACGAACACGCCAAGGCCGGTCAGCAGCACGATGGTCAGCATCGAGTAATAGACGCCGATATTGGCCAGCGTCATCGTCTTCATCGCCAGCATCCAGCCCGCCGCCGTCAGCGCATAGAGCGCGGTGGCCACCCAGAACTCGTATCGCGAGAAGGAATGTTCGTGATCGGCGGAAACCTTGAGGAAATAGTCGCCGACCAGCGTCACCAGAACGATCAGCGTGATGAAGACATAGGCGTTCATGCCGCCGTGCGCTCCCGCTCGATGAGGCCCGCGCCGCCGTCGCGGCGCGGGCGGCTGGTCAATGCGCGCGCGGCGACCTCGGTCGCGTAGCGCGCCTTCATGTCCTCGACCGCCTCGGCGTGTTTGGCCGCAAGGTCGGGGCGCAGCTTTTCCGCGCGGGCGGCGCTGTCGATGGCCGGCAAGCGCTGGCCCTGGAAATGCGGCATGACATGACGCGCGATCAGCTCATAGCTGCGCCGCGTCGCCTCGCGGTCGGCCCGGTTGTGCGCGAGCGCGTCGAACCCGGCGGCGGGGGTGGCGCCGATCGACACCAGCCCGAGCCCGCGCCTGCCCGCCGGTCTCGGCCCCGCAGGCGACGCCACCCCCGCCGCGCAGATGTCGAAGTCGGAATAGAGCCGCAGCCGCAGCCGCGCCTCACGCAGATCCCAGCGGTCGTTCCTGAAGGTCACCGGTTCGTCGGAGCGCAGCAGCCGAACGATCCCGCCGAATTGCGCCCGCCGATCCACGCCTCGTCATGGTCGCAGCGGTCGAGCCACTCCATCGGCTCAAGATCCTCCTGCAAGTCGAGGGTGGGGTTGATCCCCGGCTTGTGGAACGGCGCCAGAAAAACGCCGAAACGCAGGCGTTCGGATGGGATCAAGGACATCGGCGGACCCCTTGGGGTTGTTTCGCGTCGTCCGCATACGCTTGCAGCGCGCAGCGCCAGAGGCAAGCTTTCGTTGAGGGGGGCGCCGTGATCGCGGGCGGATCGTCGCCCCCCGGCGCCGGAAGCGCTCAGAACGCCCCGTCGTAGGCCCGCGCGCCCACATCCGCCGCCAGCAGGGTGAAGCCGCGCCGCGTCAGGCCCGCCGCGATCCCGGCCTCCAGCGTCGCGGCGTCGCGCACCCAGGCGCCGCAGCCGCCCAGCGCCTGCGCCACGGCGGGCCAGTCAGTTCCAGGGAAATCCACGCCAAGATTGCGCAGGCCGGTGGCGCGCTGCTTCATCTCGATCAGGCCGAGGCTGCGGTCCACCATCACCAGCGCGATCAGCGGCGCCTCCAGGTCGCGCAGCGTGGAGAATTCGCCCAGCACCATCTCCGCGCCCGCGTCGCCCATCACCGCCATCACCGCGCGGTCGGGCGCGGCGATCCGGGCGCCGATCGCCAGCGGCAGCGCGACGCCCATGGTGCACAGCGCGGAACTTTGCAGCAGCGTGCGCGGCTGGGCGCAGCGCCACATCTGGCTGAGCAGGATGCGGTGCGCGCCGCTGTCGGCGGTCACGATGGCGTCGGCGGGCAGCGCGCGGCGCGCGGCGGCGAAGGCGGCGTGCGGCCCCCATGCCGCCCGGTCGGAAAAGGCGGCGTCGAGCGCGGCGCGCGCGGCGGCGGGTTCGCCCTTCGGCCATGTCGGCCCCGCAGGCGCGACGCCGTCGCTCAGCGCCGCAAGACCCGCCGCCACATCGCCGATGAAGCTGACCGAGGCGCCGTGCATCCCGTGGCGGTTCGGCAGGTGAGTCAGCTCGACGCAGGCCTCGGGCGCCCAGGGGTTCCGCCAGCCGATCCGCATCTCGATGGGGTCATAGCCGACCGCCAGCACCAGATCGGCGCGCGCCAGCAAGGGCAGCACGATGGCGTCGGATTTGGGCGACAGGCCGTGGCCGCCGAGGCTCAGCGGATCGTTCTCATCCATCAGCCCCTTGGCCTTGTAGGTGGTGATCAGCGGCGCGCCGAAGCGGCGGCAGAGCTGCGCGATCAGCGGCCCGGCGCCATGCGCTACGGCGCCGACGCCGGCCACCACCACCGGCCGTTGCGCCGCCGCCAGCCGAGCGCGCGCCGCCGTCAGCGCAAGGCCCGGCGCGGGCGCCATCGGCGCGGCGGGCGGGGTGCGCGACGGGCCGTCGTCAGGCTGCTCGCGGGTCGCAAGGCCGATGGGAATGTCGATATGCACCGGGCCTTGCGGATCGGCCAGCGCCGCCGCCAGAGCCTTGTCCACCATCGCGCCGACCGCGCCTTCGGCCAGCCGAAAGCTCGCCTTGACCACGGGCCGCATCAGCGCGGCGTGGTCGAGCACCTGATGGGTGTAGCTCTCCGCCTCGCCCGCATCGACACAGCCCGACAGCACCACCAGCGGAACCTGCTCCTGAAAGGCGTTGGCGACGGTGTTGACGGCGTTGGCCAGCCCCGGCCCCAGCGTCGCCAGCAGCACCGGCAGACCCGCCCCCGCCTGCCACGCGCCCTCGGCCATGAAGCCGCCTGCGTTCTCGTGCTTGACCAGGTGAAACGCCACCCCCGCGCGGTCTAGCGCGTCGAGCATGGCGAGCACCTCGCCGCCGGGGATGCCGAAGGCGTGGCGGCAGCCTGCGGCGGCCAGGCGCCCGGCGACGAGCGCGACAGTGGTGGACAAGGGGCGAGACCTTTCGAGGCGCGGGGCGCGGTTCAGCGCCGTCGCTGACCGTTCTTGATCCCCAGGATAGCGCCTGCAAGCTGATTGCGCAGCACCTGAGCCGTGCCTCCGCCAATCGTGAACATCCGCGCGTCGCGCGCCATCCGCTCCAGCGGCAGATCGCGGGAATAGCCCGCCGCGCCGTGCATCTGCAGCGCGTCGCCGGTCACCTTCACCGCCGTCTCGGCGGCGAGGATCTTGGCCTGCGCCACCATCGCCATGTCGGGGAACCCCTCGGCGCCCGCGCTTTCCGCCGCGCGCACCACCAGCGCGCGGGCGGCCTCGATGGCGATCGACATGTCGGCCAGCATCCATTGCAGGCCTTGAAACTCCGCCAGCGGGCGGCCGAACTGCTGGCGCTGAAGCAGAAAATCGCGCGCCAGCTCGAACGCGCCCTGCGCCAGCCCCAGCGCCACCGCCGCCGCGCCGACGCGCTGGGCGTTGTAGGCGGTCATCAGCCGCTTGAAGCCCTGCGCGGGGTCGCCGTGCGGGATCAGCGCCATGGCGGCGGGGATGCGCAGGCTCTCGCAATGCACCTCCGTCTCCGGGATGCCGCGCAGGCCCATGGTCGGGATGCGCCGCCCGATGCGCAGGCCCGCATCCTCGCCGCGCACCGCCAGAAACGCGCCGACGCCGCGCGGGCCGCCGTCCTCGACGATGCGCGCGAAGATCAGATGCACGCGCGACACGCCGCCGCCGGTGATCCAGTGTTTTACGCCGTTCAGCACCCAGGTCTCGCCGTCGCGCGTCGCGGTGGTGGTCATCGCGCCGGCGTCGGAGCCCGCGCCCGGCTCGGTGATGCAGATCGCGGGCTTGTCGCCGGCCAGCACATGACCCGCGACGCGCGCCTTCTGCTCAGGGCCGCCATAGGCCATCACCGCGCCCACCGCGCCCATGTTGGCCTCGACCGCGATCCGCGCGGTTACGCCGCAGACGCGCGCGATCTGCTCCACCGCCGCAACGGTCTGCGCCACCGTCGCGCCGCGCCCGCCCAGCGTCTCGGGCAGCGTCATGCCCATCAGCCCCGCTTCGCGCAGCAGGGCGACGTTGTCCCACGGATAGGCTTCGCTCGCGTCGATCTCGGCGGCGCGGGCGCGGAACGGCCCGTCGGCGAGCGCGCGGGCGCGGTCGGCGTGGGTGTGCTGGGCGAGGTCGAACATCGGGCGATCCCTCTATTCTGTGGACGCGGTCAGCATAAGAGCGATATTATCTGTCACAAAGCGAAGTGTGCGCTGAAATAGCGTCAGGAATTCTGACAATGAACCTGCGCCGCCTGCGCACCATGGTCGCCATCGCCGAGGCGCCCAGCTTCACCGCCGCCGGGGCCGCGCTGGGCCTCAGCCACGGCGCGGTCAGCCTGCATGTCAGGGATCTGGAGGCCGAACTGGGCGTGGCGCTGGTGGACCGCGCGCGCCGCCCGCCGGTGCTGACCGACCGGGGCGCGGCGCTGGTCGAGCACGCGCGCCGGATGCTGGCCATCGCCGACGAGATCGCCGGGCTTGGCTCGGCGACGGCGCTGGTCGGCACGCTGGCGGTGGGGATCGTGCCGTCGGCGATGGCGGTGCTGGCGCCGCCCGC
This sequence comes from uncultured Rhodobacterales bacterium, assembly GCA_964584215.1. Classification (GTDB taxonomy): domain Bacteria; phylum Pseudomonadota; class Alphaproteobacteria; order Rhodobacterales; family Rhodobacteraceae; genus Rubrimonas. The sequence goes on along the minus strand of CAZOZE010000147.1, from coordinate 1,500 downwards.
GCTGGCCGCGCTGCGCGCCGCGCATCCCGGCCTGCGGCTGCGCATCCGCACCGGGCTGTCGGCCGATCTGGCGCTGATGGTGCGCAGCGGCGAGCTGGACGCCGCGCTGACCACCGCGCCCGAAGCCGCGATCCCCGGCCTGCGCGCGCGGGAGGCGGCGCGCGAGCCGCTGGAGGCGATCGCGCCAGATTCGGGCGGCGCCGACGCCGCGCAGGACGCCCGCGCGCTGCTTCAGGGCCGCCCGTTCATCTGGTTCAGCCGCCGCACCTGGGCGGGGCAGATGATCGAGCGCCGCATCGAGGAGATGGGCCTCGGCGTGGACGCGGCGATGGAGGTCGATTCGCTGGAGGCGGTCGAGGCGCTGGTGCGCCACGGCCTCGGCGTCTCGGTGGCGCCGCGCCGGGCGGGGGCGGGCCGCTTGGGGATCAGGGCCGCGCCGCTCGGCGATCCGCCGCTGTGGCGCGCGCTGGCGCTGCTGGAGCGGCATCGCAACCCGCGCGCCCGGCTGGCCGACGCGCTGCTGGCGGCGGTGCAGGCGGCGCAGCAGGCGACGCCGCGCTGAAGCCCCTCACCCCGGCCCTCTCCCCCCAGGGCGGGGGAGAGGGGGCGCAGGGCGCACCGACGGCGCCCGGTCTGGCGGCGCGGCGCGGCAGGCGACGCCGCGGGGGAGCCCCTCACCCCGACCCTCTCCCCCGAGGCGGGGGAGAGGGGGCGCACGGCGCACCGGCGGCAATGGTCTGGGGTGGCGCGGCGCGGCAGGCGTCGGCGCGGGGGAGCCCCTCACCCCGACCCTCTCCCCCGGGGCGGGGGAGAGGGGGCGCGGGGCGCACCGGCGGCGCCCGGTCTGTCGGGCGGGCGCCGCCGTCTGCGGGCGACGGCGCTGATGGACAGGCGCCTCAGGCGGCCGCGCGGGCGGCGGCGGCGCGGCGGGGGTCGATGGCGAACACCGCCGCCGCGTCGCGCAGCGCGCCGATCTCGCCCGCCAGCGTGCCGGCTTCGGCGGCGAAGCGCTCGGTCAGCGCGGCGTTCTCCTGGGTGATGCGGTCCATCTGGGTCACGGCGCTGTTGATCTCCTCCACGCCGGTCGCCTGTTCGCGCCCGGCGGCGGAGACCTCGCCCAGCGTCGCGGCCAGCCGCTCCATCGAGGCGCGGATCTCGCCCAGCGCGGCGCCGGTGTTCTCGACCATCGCGATGCCGTCGGCCACGTTCTCGGCGCTGGTCTGGATCAGCCCGGTGATGTCGCGGGCCGCGTCCGCCGCGCGCTGCGCCAGCGCGCGCACCTCCGAGGCGACCACGGCGAAGCCGCGCCCCGCTTCGCCCGCGCGCGCCGCCTCGACCGAGGCGTTGAGCGCCAGCAGGTTGGTCTGCCAGGCGATCGCCTCGATCATCGCGATGATCGCGGTGATCTGGTCGGAGCTGGTCTTGATCCGGTTCACCGCCGTCACCGCCTGCGCCACGGTCTCGGCGCCATGGGCGGTCTTGCCGCGCACCTCCGCCGCA